>SHWM01000035.1 GCA_009693835.1 Alphaproteobacteria bacterium | reverse complement strand
CGGGCGGCACGGTTAAAGGCATCGCGTCGCCGGTGCGTTTTAACGGCCAGCCCATTCTGCCCAAACGCCCGGTGCCCGATCCGGGACAGCACACCCGCGAGGTGCTGGCCGAACTGGGCTATGACCCTGCGGCCATTGAAAAGCTGCGCGCCGACAAGGTGGTGGATTAGGCGGCAAACCACCCCCGCCACGCGGTCCCGTTGCCGATCAGGTGAGCCAGCGCCGCATAACCCTCTCTGTTTGGATGGCCGCCGTCGCCGCTGGCGGCTTCACGCGTCTAGGCTTGGTTTGACGCCATGGCGGGGAAAGCTACCAGATAGGGCACGCCCAATCCTGAACAAAGGTTTCCAAGCGCCTCCGATAATTCAGAAATACGTAAATCCGGGGCTGCGTCATCGCTTGCAGGCGAGGGGCCTATCATCAGGGTTGGCCGCCACCCCTTGGCCCTGGACAGGATCGCTCCGGCGTTATCAACGCTGTGCTTATGCGATAGCCGAATATTGCCATCATCTCCAAGGCTCCAATCATTTGTGCCGAACGAAAATACCAGACGGCTATCACAATTGTCCGGAAGCTGCAGTCCGGCCTCTTGCTGCCAGCGGGATAAAATATCTGAACTGGTGTCGCGGCGAACCCCAAGATTATAAATTGTCAGGTCATGGCCCCGTTGACGGGCGGCGGCACTGATCCGGCCAACCCATCCAAGGCAGGTGTCGTCCCCAGTACCATTCACAAAACTGTCGCCGATGAAGCAGATACGCATGCGCCATACTCCTCACGCTGGTAAATTTCTTTCATGCCGATGCACAGTATTCATATGCAATGCTTGCCGCCGTGGCAAAATCGCGTCATGCTTGTCATACAAGAACAATAAGAAACGAACATGGTGAGGATACATGCCCAGCGCCATGACCGCCGTACCAGCCATTTCCCGGGGCCTGATTTTTGCGGCCTTTCTCCTTTTGCTGAGTGCGATGCAACCCGCTTATGCCGAAGCGGAACGCTATAATGGCGTGTTGCTTGGTAAAAACCTGACCCCGCAGGTAGAGAGTAACGGCCTGGGCAGCGTGCAACTGGCCGTTGCCGGGGATCAACTCTCATGGGCTGTCAGTTTTTATGATCTGCAGAGCCTGCCGGTGGCCGTGCATGTCAATGGGCCGGCCGGCCCCGGTGAGAATGCCCCTCTGCTGCTGGACCTCGGCAAGGACTGGGGCGATCTGGGACGCAATAACATCATGACGGGCACCCTCTTGCTGAGCCAGGACCAGCTTGCCAGCCTGGCGTCGGGTAAATGGTATCTGGTGGTCTGCACCCAGGCGCATCCCGAAGGCGAATTACGCGCGCAACTGGAACGTTTCAACTAGCACCGCTTCGGGAAAAAGAACCCAGCGGCCAGCGTGCCCGCGCTGAAATGTCCAATGGATCACTGAGGCCGAGCGCAAGGCGTTCGATCCCGGCCCAACCGATCATGGCCGCATTGTCCGTGCACAGCCCTGGCGGCGGCGTTACCAGAATAAAATTCTGCTGCGCACATAACACATTGATGGCGCCGCGCAGCATCTGATTGGCGGCGACGCCTCCCGCCACGACCAGATGATGCCCCGCCGCCACATGGCGCGCGCGAAACATCGCCATCGCCTGGCGGCAGCGGTCCACCAGCACATCCGCCACGGCGGCCTGAAAACTGGCCGCCATATCCGCCCTGTCCTGGCCGTGCATGGATGGCATCCCCGCCACCATGTGCCGCACCGCCGTCTTCAGGCCGGAAAACGAAAAGTCACATCCGGCCCTTCCCAGCATCGGCCGCGGTAATGCAAACCGGGCGGGATTGCCCGATCTGGCGGCCTGTTCGACGGCGGGGCCACCCGGAAACCCAAGTCCCAGCAGCTTGGCGGTCTTGTCAAACGCCTCACCCGCCGCATCGTCCAGACTGCCGCCCAGCCGAACATAATCGCCCACGCCGCGCACCTCTAGCAATTGACAGTGCCCGCCGGAGACCAGCAGCAGCAGATAGGGAAACGCCACCTTTTGCACCAGGCGCGCGGAGAGAGCATGCCCCTCCAGATGGTTTACGCCCACCAGCGGGATGCCGCGCGCCGCGGCAATCGCCTTGCCGGTCACCAGCCCTACCATCACGCCGCCGATCAGGCCTGGCCCGGCGGTCGCGGCTACCCCGTCCAGCCCTTCCCAGCCGCACCCGGCCTCGCGCACAGCCGCAGCGATCAATCTGTCCAGTGACAGAATATGGGCGCGCGCGGCAATTTCCGGAACCACGCCGCCATAGGGCCGGTGCGCATCAAACTGGCTCAGCACCAGATCAGACAGAATTTCGGGGGTCCTTTCCGCCACTGCGCCGCTCCGGCGCGAAAGGTCGGGATAGCCGCGAATCACCGCCGCCGCGGTTTCATCGCAACTGGTCTCTATGCCCAGCATTGTCAGCGTTTGTGCGGCCATTCGGGTGGAACTCTAAAATCAGTGAGGCTAGTTTGTATTTATCGCGGCAACCGGCTTATAACATGATTTTTCACCCTGCCGGTTCAGGAGCCCGATATTTATATGTCTGATACGCTGCAATTGCCTATCCGTATAGGCACACGGGGCAGCCCGCTGGCGCTGGCGCAGGCGCGGGAGACGCGCGCCCGTCTGCTGGCGGCCCATCCCGGACTGGCCGCGGATCAGATAGAGATTCAGGTGATCCGCACGACCGGTGATCTGGTGCAGGATCGCCCTTTGTCTGAAATTGGCGGCAAGGGCCTGTTCACAAAGGAAATCGAGGAGGCCCTGCTGGACCGGCGCATCGATATGGCCGTTCATTCGATGAAGGACATGCCCACCATATTGCCAGACGGTCTGGCCATTATATGCCTGCTGGAGCGTGAAGACCCGCGTGATGTGCTGATCTGCGCAAAGGCCGGTTCGCTGGCGGCGCTGCCGGAAGGCGCCGTCGTGGGTACCTCTTCGTTGCGGCGGCAGGCCCTGCTGTTGCGGGTGCGTCCCGATCTGAAGGTGGTCGCGTTTCGCGGCAATGTGCAGACCCGGCTGGCGAAACTGGAAACTGGAGAGGTGGACGCCACCCTGTTGGCCCAGGCCGGGATATCCCGGCTGGGCCTGAAGGGAATACCAGCCTTTATTCTGCCGCCGGAAGAAATGCTGCCCGCCGTCGCGCAGGGCGCCATCGGGATTGAGGCGCGCTGTGACGATGAACCTGTCGCACGGCTGCTTCGGCCTCTTAACCACCCTGCGACCGAATATTGCATCCGCGCCGAACGTGCGTTTCTGGCGGCCCTGGACGGGTCGTGCCGGACGCCCATTGCCGCGCTGGCGCATATCTCGGCCGAGGGCAATTTGCATCTGCGCGGGCAGATCGTCCGACCGGATGGATCGCAATTGCTTGAGGCGGCGCGTCACGGTGCGCTTGCCGATGCGTCGCGAATGGGATTTGATGCGGGCGTGGAGTTGCGCTTGCGCGGCGGGGGCAGCTTTTTTACCGCCGCGCCATGACCAATGCATGAGAACACCATCTGAAGGAAGGAGCGCCCCATGCGATTTCTGATTACGCGGCCGGAAGAAGACGCCGAACCGCTGGCCAGGGCGGTACGCGCGCTGGGCCATGACGCCATAATTGATTCCATGTTGCGCATCACGGCCTTTGACGACGTGCAGCTTGATACCGACGGCGTGCAGGCGCTGCTGTTCAGCAGCGCCAACGGGGTACGCGCCTTTTCGGATATATCGCTGAACCGGCGCGTTCCCGTATATACGGTCGGAGAGGCAAGCGCTGCCGTTGCGCGCGAAATGGGCTTTCGCAGGGTGTTTGCCGCGGGCGGCGATATTGCCGCACTGGCGCAACTGGTCACGGAATCCCTGAAACCCGAAGAAGGCATTTTAATGCATGTTTCAGGAACCGTGGTGGCGCGCGAGCTAAAAGACCTGCTGCAAAAGGAAAGCTTCAATGTGTTTCGCGTCCGGCTTTACGAATCCGAACCGGCGACGCAGCTGGGTGAACATACCATTGCCCATTTCAACAAGGGCGAAGTGGACGGCGTGCTGTTTTATTCTCCCCGCACGGCCCAGATTTTTACCGATCTTGTCGTCGAAAACAGATTGACCGAGGCCTGCCGCCGCGTCAGGGCCTTATGCCTGAGTGAAGCGGTTGCCGAAGTGGCCGACAAATTGCCCTGGCGGGCAGTAAAAGTCGCTGACGCGCCCTCGCAGGACGCGATGCTTTCCCTACTGGCGCAGTGAAATAATTACAGCAAAGCAGGAACCTTTGGAAAATCGGGAGACATCTCTTCTGACCGGCGCGCCAGCCTCTGGGCTGACCCATGTGCGCAATATTGCCGCCGTTGCAGCGGGCGTGGCCCTCGCACTCAGCGCGGGGGGCTGGTGGTATTTGCATCAGCCGCTTCCGGCCCCGGAATCGCCCCCGCAATCAGCGGCCCTGACGCTTCCTGCCGCGCCCGTGGAAACTGCGCCTCCTGAACAGGTGAAACCCGCACTGCCGCCGCATGATGAGACTGTGGTCAGCGCCCCCGTCGCCAATGCGTTGGCGCAGATCACACTGCGCCTGTCAGCGCTGGAAATGGAAACCGGCCAGATCAAAAACCAGTCCTCAGATACCGCCGCGAGCGCGGTGGACGCCGGCGCAATAACGCAACTGGACAGCGCCGTTCACAGCATTAACAGCAGTCTGGATGCGATCCTGGCCGCCATGACGGTGTTGAATGCGCGTCTGGCGGCGCTGGAGGCGGTCCAGGCGGCGCAGTCATTGGGGGCGGAAGGCAACCGCATTTCGATGGCGCTGAGCCTGCGTGAACTGGAACGCGCCCTGAATGGATCCGGGCCTTATGCCGTGGAACTTGAAACCTTGGTCAAGGTCCTGGACATGCCTTCCGACCCGGCGATCACATCGCTCCGCCGGTACGCAGCCGCTGGCGTTCCGGCGCGTCCGCAATTATTGGCGCGCTTTGATACCGCCGCCGCCGCCATTGTGCGCGCCGATGCGGCGTCGGGCAGCGTCCCCGGCTGGGCCGGCCGCGCCTATGGCTTTGTCACCTCGCTGGTGATGATACGCCCGCTCGGCGAACGCGAGGGGGCGGATGCCCCGTCGCGCGTCGCGCGCGCACAATTGCGTATGGAGGAAGGCGATCTGGACGCCGCGCTGCGGGAATTATCGGAACTGGAAGCCGCCGCCGCCCAGGCGGCGGAACCCTGGCTGAAGGATGCCCGCGCCCGGCAGGAGACGGAGCGTGCATTGGCGCAACTGAATGCGGCACTGACGCAGCAATTGAACGATGCCGCCAGCCCGGCCGCCGCAACACTGGCTTTGCCCGCCGGGGCGGCGGGGGAATAGGGCGGCGATGGTCAGGCTCCTGAGACTGTTTGCGATACTGATTGCGATTGCACTGGCAGTTGCCTGGCTCGCCGACAATCCCGGCCATTTGACGCTGGAGTGGCGCGGCTATCGCATCGAAAGCAGTTTTGCCCTGTTGCTGCTGTCGGCCAACTTTTTCTATGCGCTGCTGCACGCGCCCTTATGGGCCTATGGCTGGTGGCGCGGCGCGCGCGGCCAGCTGGCCCGTCAGAGCAGCGGGCTTGAAGCCCTGACCCGCGGGATGACGGCGATAGCCGCAGGCAATGCGCGGGACGCCCAGCGCTTTGCGGCGCGCGCCGGACGGCTGTTGAACGGCAAACCGCTGGCGCTGCTGATGCAGGCCCAGGCGGCGGAGATGCGCGGCGATGAAGCGGCGGCGCGCGGCTATTTCCAGTCGATGCTGGCAACGCCTGAAACGGAGTTTCTGGGCCTGCGCGGCCTGCTGACCCAGGCCGTGCGTCAGGGCGATACCGATTATGCCGGACGTCTGGCGGATCGCGCGATGCGGCTGCAACCCAAAAGCCCCTGGTTGATCCATCAGAAATTTGAAATTGAGTGCGCCGCCGGGGCATGGCCGCAGGCGCGCGAAACCCTGGGCCGGGCGGCACAGACCAAACAAATCACCCGGCCCGAACGCAACCGCCGTCTGGCCCTGTTGGCATATGCCGTGGCCCGCGAGGCGCTGGAAAAGGACGGCGATGCGGAAGCGCTGGCGCAGGCGCGTGCGGCGCTGAAGGGTGCGCCCGATCTGGTTCCCGCCGCACTTCTGGTGGCGGATCTGCTGGCGCGGTCTGGCAAGCCGGACAGGGCGGCGCGGGTGCTGGAAAAGAGCTGGGCCGTATCGCCGCAGCCGGATGTGGCGGTGGCCTATGAAGCGCTGGTTCCCAATGAAACGCCATCCCGGATGGCGGTGCGCCTGCGAAAACTGATCGCCGCCAATCCGCAGCATGTGGAAAGCCGGCTGCTGGGGGCCGAAATGGCGCTGGCGGCGGGAGAGACAGCGCGGGCGCGGGAATTGCTGACGCCGCTGGCGGGTTCAGCGGAGAATATTCACGCCAACCGCCGCGCCTGCCTGATGATGGCGCAACTGGTGCGGGCCCAGGGCATGGGGGAACAGGAAGTACAGCGATGGCTGGCGCGGGCCTCACAAGCCGCGCCCGACCCTGTCTGGCAGTGCCGCGCCTGCGGCAAACAGCCGCCCGACTGGCGCATAACCTGCCCGTCCTGCGGTGAATTTGACTCGCTTGCCTGGGGGACGCGTGCTGCGCACTTTGCGACGGCGTCTGGGTCCAAACCGGGATTGCTTGCGCAGGCCGCGCCACTTTGATAGACCGGCACCCGTAAACTAGAGCAATTCCTTTTTAGCCTGAACCAGATGGTTCAGGCTAAAAAGGTAAAATTGCTCTAAATTATTATATAGACCATGTTTTAAGAATCAGACGGAATCGTCTAGGGCGATTCCATCTGATTCGAATATGGTCTAGGCCGCGGTAGCTCAGCTGGTAGAGCATCGCATTAGTAATTAGCTGGCCCGCGAGATAATTTAATGCAATATCAGTATGTTAGATATAAGGAAGTGAAATTAATAGGGCATTAGTAGGGGACTGCACTTTGTTATGCCGCCTTAGCTCAGCTGGTAGAGCATCGCATTCGTAATGCGGGGGTCGCGTGTTCGAGTCACGCAGGCGGCACCACCCGTTTCCATCTCGCCCTGGCGCAATGAAAAACGCAAACCTAATGCGCCAAAGCTGGAACTATTTCGGCCGCGATGCAGTCGTATTGAGGCGGCGTTTGGCCTCCGTGAACACATCCGCCGCAAGCGGGCCATTGCGCACCGCCGCAAGATTATCCTGCAGATGGTCCAGGTTTTTGGTGCCGATAATGGTGGTGTCCAGCGACGGGTCGGCCAGCACATAGCGCACCATGAACTCCATGCGCGACATTCCGTTCAGCAATTCATCCAGCCGCCCGGTTTCCCAGCGCCCGCTCATCTCGCCGCGCGACAGCATATAATAGCTTTTGTTCCAGTCCGTTGGCGCACCACGAGCGACGCCGCCGCGGATGATAATTCCAGCACCGGCGGATGATGCTTGCGCGATGATGTCCTCATGCTCGCGCTGCAGGGCGGAGTAGGGAATCTGAAATACGTCGAAGACGCCGGAAGCGACCTGCTCTGGCAGTTGCGGCAGAATACCGGACATGCCAATGAAGCGGAGCTTGCCTTCCTGTTTAAGCCTGAGCAGCGTGTCCATGGTCCCATCCGCCTCCCACTCCGTACGGGTGAGGCTGCGATGGATCTGAACAATATCGAGATAATCGGTGCGCATGGTGCGCAGGCTGTGCTCAACGCCCGCGCGGATATTGGCGGCGGTGTGAATATGTGCGCCGCCCATCCCCTTGCCCGGAACGCATCCGCATTTGGTGGCCAAAATGAATTCATTGCGCCGGTGCGAAATGGCGCGGCCAATGCGCGCTTCGCTGGTCCCATAGCAGACCGCCGTATCAATGAAGTTGATGCCGCTGTCGAGAACAGCGTTCAGAAGCCGGTCCGAATCCGCATCCGAAATTTCACTGGCCGCGGGCGGACCGCCCAGATCCATGGCGCCAAAGCCCAGCACCGTTACGGACAGACCCGTGCGGCCGAGTGTGCGTTGCTCCAGATCGCTCATGTGCTTCCCCCGTTTCTTGTTGAATTCAGTTTTTCCGGCTGCCGATAGTCACAATATCCCACAGGAATGTGAAATTTAGGAGTGTTAATACCGTGACCATGTTCAAATCAGATGACGGCGTCCTCGGCGATCGCGTGCGGTTCGTCAAACATGGTCCGGCGGCGGGTGTTGATCAAACCGCCCGGCGCAACGGGGCGCTGGGCGCGCATCTGCGATTGACCTGTCCCCCTCACCCGCCTAGAAAAGCATTTGGGCAAGGGGCAGCGGGAGAGAGTGCAGATGACGGGCGCAACGCCAGAACGCGAATTCATGGAATATGACGTTGTGATCGTCGGCGGCGGGCCTGCCGGGCTGAGCGCCGCCATCCGCCTGCGCCAGCTCGCCATCGAAACCGGCCAGGAAATTTCCGTCTGCGTGCTGGAAAAAGGCTCCGAGATTGGCGCGCATATTCTGTCTGGCGCAGTGATGGACCCGATCGCCATGAACGAGCTGTTCCCGGACTGGAAAGCCATGGGCGCGCCGCTTAATACCCCCGTGACCGATGACAGATTTTATTTGCTTGGCCCGGCAGGGGCGCTGCGCATCCCGAATTTTATTCTGCCGCCGATGCTCAACAATCATGGCAATTATGTCGTCAGCCTGGGCAATGTCTGCCGCTGGCTGGGCAGCCAGGCCGAGGCGCTGGGCGCGGAAATCTATCCGGGCTTTGCGGCGGCCGAAATTCTGTACAATGACGATGGTTCGGTGCGCGGCGTCGCCACCGGCGATATGGGCATTGGCAAGGACGGCAAACGCAAGGACGGCTATACGCCGGGGCTGGAGCTGCGCGGCAAATATACGCTGATCGCCGAGGGGGTGCGCGGTTCGCTGGCCAAACAGCTCATTCAGAAATTCCAGCTGGACCAGGACAGCGATTTCCAGAAATTCGGTATCGGCATCAAGGAAATCTGGGACATTGATCCCGCGAAACACAAGCCCGGACTGGTGATGCACAGTTTCGGCTGGCCGCTCGGCAACAGCACCGGCGGCGGCACATTTCTGTATCATATGGAAAACAATCAGATCAGCATCGGCTTTGTGGTGCATCTGAATTACGCCAATCCCTACGTGTCGCCGTTTGATGAATTGCAGCGCTTCAAGCATCATCCGATGATCGCCGATATGCTGGCGGGCGGACGCCGCGTCGCCTATGGCGCGCGCGCGATCACCGAAGGCGGCCTGCAATCGGTGCCGAAACTGACCTTCCCGGGCGGCGCGCTGATCGGCTGCTCGGCGGGTTTTGTCAATGTGCCGCGCATCAAGGGCAGCCACAACGCCATGAAGACCGGCATGCTGGGCGCCGAAGCCGTGTTCGCCGCCGTGCAGGCGGGAAGAAAACATGATGAACCTGCCACCTATGAACAGGCCTATCGCGAAAGCTGGGTCTATCAGGACCTATACAGGGTACGCAACGCCAAGCCGCTATGGTCGCGTTTCGGGCTGATCCCCGGCATGGGATTTTTCGCCCTGGATCTGTGGATGAACGCGCTGCGCATCGGCCTGCCGTTCACGCTGAAGCATGGCAAGCCGGATTACGCCACGTTGAAGCCCGCCGCGAAATTCAAACCCATCGCCTATCCAAGGCCCGATGGCGTGCTGTCGTTCGACAAGCCCAGTTCGGTATTTCTGTCGGCCACCAATCATGAAGAAGATCAGCCCTGCCATCTGACGCTGCGCGATCCTTCCGTGCCGATCGCCAAAAATCTGCCGATGTATGATGAACCGGCACAGCGTTATTGCCCGGCCGGCGTCTATGAGGTGCTGCGCGATGCGGACGGGACCAATCCGCGCTTTCAGATCAATGCGCAGAATTGCGTGCATTGCAAAACCTGCGACATCAAGGACCCCGCGCAAAACATCAACTGGACCGTTCCCGAAGGCGCGGGCGGCCCGAACTATCCGAATATGTGAGGGGGTGGGGCTTAACCGCCATCCCGCATTAACGCGTTTTCAGATCTGACGCTTCGCTCCCGTTTTATAAACCGCATTGCGGTCACGCCTGCCCACTGCAATCACAGTGACAATCAGTTCTGAATCGCGCACTTCGTAAACCAGACGATAGCCTGCACTGCGCAATTTGATCTTGTAAAGGTCTTTCTGTCCGAAAAGTTTCGCCGACGGTATATGCGGATGGATCAATCGCTCGGTGAGCTTCTTCCTGAACTGGTTACGAATATTGGCATCCAGCCGGCACCATTCCCTCAAAGCTTCGGTCTTGAATTTAAGGCTATAGCTCATCAAGCGAGACAGCGACTTCCGGCATGTCTTTTCGTGCGTCCGCGATGGCGTTCAGCTCGATATCCTCTATTAGCTCCAGCATTGCCTCATAGGCTGCCGCCGGCACACAATAGAATGCTGGCGCATTGCGGTTCAGAATCGCAACCGGCGCGCCATCCCCTGCGGCCACCGTGCCCATCGGGTCTTTCTTCAACTCAGAAATGCTGGCCGTTGTTTCCGCCAGAACGAGGTTGGTCATAGGCTTTCCCCAGTACGACTATAAGTGCTTTTAATGGTATCATTAATAAACACAATCTGTCAACTATTCATGACACCTTCGCAATAATGCGAGTGTTTTTGTCACTTTCCGTGGTACTTCTTCAAAATTTAGTGAGGCGGCACACCCCCCTACTCAATCACAATCCGGGGCGCGGCGCGGCCGGGCGCGTTCCGGGCGGCATCCAGTTTGTGCGCCACTTTTTCTGCGATGCCGCGATAGATGGCCGCCTGCGCACTGCCGGGGGCGCTGACGACAATGGGCGTGCCCGCGTCCGAGGTTTCACGTATCGCCTGATGCAGCGGCACCTCGCCCAGAAAATCGCAGCCATATTTTTCGGCAGTGGCGCGCGCGCCGCCATGGCCGAAGATATAATGTTTCTCGCCGCTTTCGGGGCTGATGAAATAGCTCATATTCTCGATCACACCCAGGATCGGCACATGTGTGGTTTCAAACATTTTCAGGCCGCGCCGCGCATCGATCAGCGCAATTTCCTGCGGCGTCGAGACAATGATCGCGCCCGCCAGCGGCACCCGCTGCACCAGCGTGAGCTGCGCGTCCCCGGTGCCCGGCGGCATGTCGACCACCAGCACGTCCAGTTCCCCCCACGCGACATCATTCAGCATCTGGGTCAGCGCGCTCATCACCATCGGGCCGCGCCAGATCATCGGCGTGTCTTCATCGACCAGAAAGCCGATCGACATGCATTTGACGCCGTAATTCTGCATCGGCAACAGCTTGTGCCCATCAGTGGTGGATGGCTTGCCTTTCAGGCCCAGCATGCGCGGAATGGACGGCCCGTAAATATCCGCGTCCAGCAGTCCGACCTTGCGCCCCAGCGCCGAGAGCGCCAGCGCCAGATTGACGGCGGTGGTGGATTTGCCCACGCCACCCTTGCCGCTGGCGACCGCAATGATCGCCTTGATGCCGGGAATATTCTGTTTCTCGCCTGCCCTGGCCGCCGGTTTGACTGCCGGTTTCGGGACATGGCTGTGATTATGGCCATGTGCGTGATCGTGATTATGCGCCTGCTGCTGCGGTCCTGGCGCGGCGCGCGACAGCCCGTCGCTGTGCGCCGTCAGCACCACGGCCACACGGGTCACGCCCGGCAAAACCCGCAGCGCATCGATGCAGGCCATGCGCAGGGGTTCACGGGCGGTGCCCTCGCCAGGAGAAACTTCCAGTGCAAAACCGACTTCTCCATCCCTGATGACCAGCCCCTGCACCATGCCAAGGCTAACGACATCCGTCCCCTTGCCGGGGTCCATGACCTGGGATAGAGCCTGCAGAATCTGCGCGCGGTCTGGCATATGAAGCCCCTGTTCCCTGTCACGATGATTGAAAGTTGCATTCCCAATCACCAGTTGAGATGGCGATGCGATTGCTTATCAGGCCTGTCTGTCATATAACCCGCCCTCAGCATAAAGCCAATATATGCTTGGGATATAACAACGGAGCACACGCCCCATGCCCTGGAGTAATGACGGTGACGGCAATTCCGGCAATCGCGGGCCCTGGGGTAAGCGCCCCAGCGGCGGAGGCGGGGATGACGGCGGCCCGCGCGGGCCGCGTGGACCCTGGGGCGGCGGCGGGCCCGGTAGCGGCCAGCAACCCCCTGATATCGAAGCCCTGCTGCGGCAGGTTCGGGCGCGGCTGCAAAACCTGCTGCCGAATGGCTGGATGGGCACTGGCCGTGTCGGCCTGGTGGCCGTCCTGCTGGGCGGTTTGTGGCTGGCCACGGGCTTTTATACCGTCAAAACCGATGAACAGGGTGTTGTGCTGCGCTTCGGGAAATTTGCCGAGACTACCCAGCCAGGGCTGAACTATCACCTGCCTTATCCGATTGAATCCGTGCTGACGCCGGCCGTGACCAATGTAAACCGAGTCGATGTCGGCTTTCGCCCGTTTACCGACGCGCGCAACCCCGATCGCACCCAGGATGTGCCACAGGAAAGCCTGATGCTGACAGGTGACGAAAATATCGTCGATGTGGATTTTTCAGTTTTCTGGCGTATCCGGGATGCCGAGAAATATCTGTTCAATATGGCCAATGCGCCGGGAAATGTGAAATCGGTCGCCCAGAGCGCCATGCGCGAAGTGATTGGCCGCATGCAGATTACCCCAATTCTGACCGGAGCGCGCAACCAGATCGAGCAGGATGTGATGCTGCTGACCCAGCAGGTGCTGGATAATTATAATGCAGGCATCCAGATCAGTCAGACGCAGTTGCAAAAAGTCGACCCGCCCATCGCGGTGATTGACGCCTTCCGGGACGTTCAAGCGGCGCGCGCCGACCTGGAACGCCAGCGCAATGAGGCGGAAGCCTACGCCAATGACATTATCCCCCGCGCCCGCGGTGAAGCGGCCCAGATCGAGCAGGAAGCCCAAGCCTATATGCAGCAGACCATTGCCGAGGCCAATGGCGATGCCCAACGATTTACATCGGTCTATGACCAATACGTAAAAGCCAGGGAAGTAACCCAAAAGCGCATATATCTGGAGACTATGGAGAAAGTTCTGGCCGGGATGAACAAGGTGGTGATCACTGATCCCAAGGGCAGCGGCATCGTGCCCTATCTGCCCTTGCCAGAACTTCGCAACCGCAGCCAGACGGGGGACGTGCAATGAACAGGAGCATTCTGATTTTGCTGATTGCTGCCGGCACCCTTGTCGTGCTGGCTTATTCAACCCTATTTACCGTGCATCAGACCGAGCAGGCGCTGGTGCTGCAATTTGGCGATCCAAAGCGTGTGGTCAGCGAGCCGGGGCTGAACTGGAAGCTGCCTTTCGTGCAGAACGTGATTTACTTTGATAAACGCATCCTGGACTTTGACATCCCGGAGGCCGAAGTCATTGCCTCGGACCAGAAACGTCTGGTGGTGGACGCCTTTGCACGTTACCGCATCACCGATCCGCTGAAATTCCGCCAGACGGTGGTGACCCTGGCGGGGGTGGACGCACGGCTTTCCACCCTGCTCAACGGGGGACTGCGGCAGGTTCTGGGCAAGGAAAGCTTTTATGCCATATTGTCCGGGGAACGGGGCACGTTGATGGGCTCAATCCGCGACCGTGTGAACAATGAAGCAGCGCAGTTTGGTATTGAAGTCGTCGATGTGCGCATACGCCGGACCGATCTACCCGAGGCCAACAGCCAGGCGATTTACCGCCGCATGCAGACCGAACGGGAACGGGAGGCGCGAGAGGCGCGCGCCCAAGGTGCGGAAATTGCCCAGCGTATCCGATCGCGAGCCGATCGCGAAAAAACCGTTTTGCTGGCGGAAGCAAGGCGTGATTCAGAAATCACCCGCGGTAAGGGGGACGGCGAACGCAACCGTATATTTGCTGAAGCTGTCGACAAAGACCCGGAGTTTTTTGCTTTCTACCGATCGATGCGCGCCTATGAGGAAGCCTTCAAGCCCGCCGACACGACCATGGTTCTGTCCCCGGACAGCGAATTTTTCCGCTACTTTATCGATCTGAGCGGTAAGGGCAGCGCAGCTGGAACGCGTTAAAATAAATACAGAAAAAGCCGCAATCAGGCCCAAGTTTGTCCTTATTGGATAGCTAGGTATGGCCTGTACGCCTGCCGGGCACTGTCATTATCAGGGATATCGAAATGCGAATCCGGTCATATGTAAGGTTATGTAATCTGACGGCCGTGCTGTTGGCGGCAAATCTGGTCATAAGCGGCATGGCCCAGGCGCGCCCCGCCCCAGACAGTTTCGCGGATCTGTCCGCCCACCTGTCCCCCGCCGTAGTCAATGTCGCCACATCGCAAACGGTGACCGGCCCGGAAGCGAATGAGATGCCGCAATTCCCGCCCGGATCGCCGTTCGAGGACCTGTTCAAGGATTTCTTTGATCAGCAGAACGAAAAGGGCCAGGCCCGCAAGGTTTCCTCGCTGGGGTCCGGCTTTATCATTGATGCGTCCGGCATTGTCGTCACGAATAACCACGTGATCGGCAAGGCGGATGAAATCAGCGTTAATCTGAGCGACGGCACCCAGCTTCCGGCCAAGGTGGTGGGCCGCGATACGAAAACCGATCTGGCGGTTCTGAAAGTCGACTCCAAGCAGCCGCTGCCCTTTGTCAAATTCGGGTCGTCCGCCACAATGCGCGTGGGCGACTGGGTGCTGGCGATCGGCAATCCTTTTGGTCTCGGCGGATCGGTGTCGGCTGGCATCATCTCCGCGCAAAACCGCAATATCAACTCGGGGCCGTATGATTCCTTCCTGCAGACGGATGCGGCCATCAATCGCGGAAATTCCGGCGGCCCCCTGTTCAACATGAATGGCGAGGTCATTGGCGTCAACACCGCCATCATTTCCCCTTCGGGCGGATCCATCGGCATCGGGTTTGCGATTCCTTCCTATATTGTGAGCAATGTGGTCGCGCAGTTGCAGCAATACGGCGAGACCCGCCGCGGCTGGCTGGGGGTGCGCATCCAGTCGGTCACCGAAGAACTGGCAGAAAACTTCGGGCTGCTGAAACCCCGTGGCGCATTGATTGCTGAAGTAACCCCCAAAGGCCCTGCGGCGGTCGCCGGCATCAAGGCGGGGGATGTGGTCATCCGTTTTAACGGCCAGCCTGTTCCGGAAATGAGCGATCTGCCGCGTATCGTCGCAGAAACCGCTGTTGGCAAGGAAGTGGATGTGGTGGTGTGGCGCGACGGCAAGGAAAAGAATTTCCGCGTGCTGCTCGGCCGTCTGGAAGAGTTTGAAAAATCCGCCGCCAGTGAACAAAGCGGCGTGGAACAACCCGGCGCACAGCCATCGGGGACCGAGGTCAAAGACCTTGGCCTGTTGCTGGCGGCGCTGAGCCCCGCATTGCGCGATCGGTTCCAGCTGGGCGGCGACGTGAACGGCGTGGCGGTCGTCGCCATCCATGAGGGCGGACCGGGGCAGGAAAAAGGTATCCGGCCGGGTGACGTCATTGTCGAGGTGGCGCAGCAGGAAGTCCGTACACCACAAGATGTGAAAGACAAGATCTCGGTGGCGAAAAAGGATGGCAAGAAATCCGTCCTTCTGCTGTTTTATCGCGGCGGCGATCTGCGCTTTGTGGCGGTAAAACTGGGCGACGAAGCCCCCGCGGAAAAGAAGTAATGTAGCGCTCCACCCTACATTACCACAACAACGCGCCCCACGACCGTGCGGTCCTGGATCATGGCCAGGGCCTCATGCGCGCGTTCGAGCGGCACTTCCGCACAGACATAAGGCCGAATGACGCCGTCTTCCGCCCACTTGTCCACCAGAGCGATATTCTCGCGCCCCTTCTGCGGGTCCTTCCGGCCATATTCGCCCGCACGCACGCCCACGATGGAAAATCCCTTGATCAGCGGCATATTCACCGGGGCCGAAGGAATGCGCCCCGAGGCAAACCCCACCACCAGAAGACGGCCGCCCCAATTGATGCATCGTATGGATTCATCAAACACGTCGCCGCCTACCGGATCGTAAATCACATCGGCGCCATTGCCGCCGGTCAGCTCCTTGACCTTCTCGCGAAAGCCCCGTTTGAAATCAGCACCGTAATTGATGACATGGTCCGCGCCATATTTTTTGACGATCTCAAGCTTGCTGTCTGAACTGCCGGCGCCAATCACTGTGGCCCCCAGCATTTTTCCCACTTCGACGGCAGCCAGCCCCACCCCGCCCGCGGCCCCATGCACCAGCAAGGTTTCCCCCGCCTGCA
The DNA here is from genome assembly GCA_009693835.1 of Alphaproteobacteria bacterium. Lineage (GTDB taxonomy): Bacteria > Pseudomonadota > Alphaproteobacteria > UBA11222 > UBA11222 > UBA11222. The sequence continues at coordinate 8,189 of SHWM01000035.1, read as the reverse complement.
ATTCGCCGCGCCGGATCAATGACACCTGCGCCGTCAGATAGGCGGAGCGGAACGAGCAGGCCTGACCATAGCTGAGCGGGCCAGGTTTGGGGCGCAGGGCGCCTTCGTGAATATTGACCTCTTCGGCAAATCCGCCACCATTCAGAACCCCGCCCACAACTGCATCGCCAATCTTCCACTGCGTGACCCCCTCGCCCAGCGCCGACACGTCACCGGCAAACTCCGTACCCGGAATATAGGGCAAAGGCGGCTGATGCTGATATTTTTTCTGGATCATCAGAATATCGGGAAACTGGGTGGACGCGGCGCGGATGCGCACCCGCACCTCCTTTGCACCCGGCGGCGGCAGTTCCACTTCTTCCAGCCGCATCGCTGACATTTCCATACTGTTTTCGCGCACCATCATTGCCCGCATCGAACCGCTCCTTATTTTGATTTTCAGCGCAAACCTATCACGCCGGCCGCCCTGCCCGGAATCATCTTGATCATGGGCCCGTGGCGTGCGGCTATGGAGCGCAGGGAAAAATTAACCATAATAATAATGGGGAGGTGGACATGTTACGTTACGTAGCAGGGCTGTGTTTCCTTTTAATGGTTTGTGGTTCGGGCGCCCCAAACGCCCGGATATTAAAGCAAAATCAGGCGGCGGCTGACGGCGCGGAATGGCTGACGGCGGATTTGACACAAAACGGCGCCGGGAAAAATCCGGACCTCACCATCATCGCCAAAAACATAAAGAACGAAACGGCCAGCACCGCAGCCGTGGGCTGGACCCGCGAGGGCGTCGGCGCCGCCGGGGCGCAAGCCTCTGCCCCTGCCATCAAGGCCGAAACCGGCTTTGATCCTGTCCGGCAGCGTTCAGAGCAGATTATCTTCGAATTCAGCCGGCCCGTCGCAGAAGCCAATATTGATGTCGCCTATTTTTTCCGTGGGGAAGGCGAATGGAATGGTGTCCGTTATCATGAGCAGGGCGGCTGGCGGGCCTATCGCGAAAATCTGTTGATTGAGGAAGGCAGGTTCGTGCCGCAAACTGCGGGCGGCGATCACAAGATAATCATAAAGGCGCAGGCGGCCTTTGACCGGCTGGAAATGTTCGCCACACCCTATGTCACCGATACCGGCGTGGAGATCGCGCCGGGCGCCATCACTATGGATTCCAGTGATTTTCTGGTCAGAAAAATTTCCTATGAACGTGCAAGTGAAACACAAATGGCGCGTGCGCCCTGAGATGGAGCATAACTAACCGGTTCATTCCGCCGCTATCCGTGATAGACTGCGCCATGCTTTCGCTGTTGCGCAGTTTCCTGTCCGCTAGTCTGCTGGCCCTCTGGGCGGGCGCGGCGGGCATGCCTGCGCTGGCGCAGGAAGCCGCCCTGACTGGCATGAACGAACAGCAGCGCGCCGATCTCGGCCGGGTAAACAGCTATCTCAACCAGCTCGGCCGCCTGACAGCGGGGTTTATGCAGATCGCCCCCGATGGGGCGGTCAGCCGGGGTAATTTCTATCTCAACCGTCCCGGCCGCATGCGATTTGAATATGCGCCGCCTGATGACATGCTGGTCATAGCGGATGGCACGTCGGTCGCCGTACGCGAGAGCGCGGACGCCAGAATTGACCGCTATCCTATCGGCACAACCCCGCTCAGCCCCATTCTGGAGGAGAAAGTAGCACTGGGCGCGCACAACGAAGTCGTCGCGGTCAAGCGCGATACCGGTCTGTTGCGGGTGGGCCTGCGCGATCCCAAATCGCCTGAGAAAGGCGAAATCACGCTCACCTTTCTGGACCGGGGCGGCGACAATCTGGAACTGCGGCAATGGGTCGTGATCGACGCGCAGGGGCTGACGACGCAGGTCGGTCTCAGCGACATTCGCCCCGCCGGGCCGCTGGATCCCAAATTATTCATCTTGCTCGACCCGCCGCCCGGGTCGCGGAATAAACGCTGAACCTTCATGGCAATAACGATCCAACCGGCATGACACGGTCTAAAAAACGGCCCCTGATAGTGGGGATTCCCTGCGATCTGAAAATGATCAACGATGTCCCTTTTCACGCAGTTGGTGAAAAATATATCGCCGCCGTGCGCGACGTGACGGGCGCCATCCCCCTGCTGATCCCGGTGACAGGCCAGCCGCTGGATATCGGGCAGATACTGGGCGCGGTGGACGGCATTTTTCTGCCCGGATCGCCCTCCAACGTCGCGCCGGAACTTTATGGCGGCCCAGCCCCGCGCCCGGGCAATGTCGCAGACCCGCATCGCGACGCGCTGACCCTGCCGCTGATCCGCGCCACAGTCGCCCAGGGCATGCCCCTGCTGGCCGTATGCCGGGGAATGCAGGAAATGAATGTGGCCTATGGCGGCACCTTGCATCAGTTCGTACATGAACTGCCGGGCCGGCAAAACCATATTAACGGGCATCTGGAAAAACCCGCCGCTTCCCCGGATGAACGCTATGCTCCAGCCCACGACATCACCGTGCTGGCGAAAACCAGGCTGGCCCGCATCCTGGGCGCCAAACGGTTCAAGGTCAACTCAGTGCATAATCAGGGCATCGACAGGCTGGCGGACGGGCTGCATGTGGAAGCCGTTGCGCCAGACGGCACAATAGAAGCCGTGGCGATTGACGATGCGCCCGGCTTTGCAATTGGTGTACAGTGGCATCCGGAATGGCGGGCGCGTGAGAACCCGGCATATGCGGCAATATTCCAGGCCTTCCGCAAGGCTTTGCTGGCCTGGGTCAGACATAAAAAATAACCGGCAGGGAGAACAGGCAATGAAAATAGGCATTAATTCGGCTGGCATCGGGGCCGAGGCAACCGTCGATGGGCTGATCGCACAGGCAAAAAGGGTGGAGCAGATGGGGTTTGACAGCTTCTGGATGGCGAACATGTTTGGCCTTGACGCCATCATGTCACTGGCGCTGATCGGGCGCGAGACGAAAACCATCAAGCTTGGCACGGCGGTCGTGCCAACCTATCCCCGTCACCCGCTGACGATGGCACAGGAAGCGGCCACGGCGCAGGCCGCCTCGAACGGCCGCTTTATCCTTGGCATCGGCCTGTCGCACAAGCCCGTGATCGAGGGGATGCTGGGTCTTTCCTTCGACAAGCCCGCGCGCCATATGCGCGAATATCTGAAGGTGGTGATGCCTCTGCTCGCCAATGAAAAAGTGCAGAGCAGCGGCGAATTGTACCGGGTCAATGCACAGATGACGGTGGCGGAAAACAAGGGTGTGCCCGTGGTGGTGGCCGCGCTTGGCGATCTGATGCTGAATATTGCAGGCACTCTGGCCGATGGCACCATCACCTGGATGACCGGCCCAAAAACGCTGGAGAGCCACATTATCCCGAAAATCAGCAAGGCCGCCAAGGCCGCAGGCAGGCCCGCGCCGCGCATCGTGGCGGGGATGCCATTTGCGCTGCTGCCCGACAAGGAAGCGGTGCGCGACCGGCTGGACCGGGGTTTAAAAATGTACGGCACCCTGCCGTCCTACCGCGCCATGCTGGACATTGAAGGTGCGAAAAGTCCTGCGGACATTGCCTGTGTCGGCACCGAAAAGGAAATCAGCGCCTCCATCCGGCGGCTGCGCGACATCGGCGTGACCGATCTGAACTGCACGCTGCTGGGGGTAGGCGACCGTGACCTGACACTGCAATTTCTGCAAAGCGAGTTGAAGGCCGTGGCTGCCTGACGCGGCAGGCCGGAAATCAGATTAAACGGATATTCAATCTTATGGGATCATCCGTTGGCAATATTACACCCCACCCCACCCCTCTCCATCAAGGGGCGGGGAGAAATCGAGCAACCGGATTGGATAAGATTTTAATCCGTATTCCGAGGGGTGGGATGGACGGTTTTATCTGCGCAAACTGAGTCCAGAGATTCAGTTTGCGCGAGTGTTACCTTGATAGCCTCACGGTTTACGCCGCCGAGGAGGAAGTCGCTATAGGCTCGGTTAGCAGCGCATACAGGGCCGCGCGTTCAACTGAACCGCGCAGCTTGGCGCAAAGCTCCTGATTGCGTAACAGACGCGAGACACGCGCCAGGGTGCGCAGATGTTCCGCGCCGCCATCCTCTGGCGCTATCAGCAGAAAAATCAGATCCACCGGCCGGTCATCAATCGATTCAAAATCAATTGGCTGCTCAAGCCGCGCGAACATCCCGGTCACTTTATTGGCTTCGGTGAATTTGGCGTGCGGTATGGCGATGCCCTGTCCGACACCGGTGGTGCCAAGCCGTTCACGCGCCAGTAATTTGTCCAGAATCTGCTGGGCGTCAAAACCGCATAGCTTGCTGGCGGCGGCGCTGATTTCCTGTAGCGCCTGCTTCTTGCCCCGCGCCCGCAGGCTGGCGATCACACCTTCAGGTTTTAGTATATCCGAAAGCGGCATACAGTTTTTCCTCAACAGCCACGCAACGGCACCCGTCACCGATTCTTAGCCGGCGCCATTGCCATGAAATTCAGGCGCAGTGGCCTTATACCACCCGGAAGTACCCATCGCGCTTACGCATTGCAGTCCACCGGATAGCGCGTTTTGGAGGGAAAAGCAAATTTCCACTTAAGCTCATGATTTATTGTATATATTAGGCACTCACGCGTTTTGCGCGGCGGCGTTCCACGGACGAAGGGATGCGCAGCGCCTCGCGATATTTCGCGACCGTGCGGCGCGCAATGTCCATGCCGGAATCACGCAACAGCACCACCAGCCGGTCGTCCGACAGAATTTTATTGGGCTGTTCCGCTTCGATCAGCGCCCTGATTTTATGCCGCACCGCCTCAGCCGAATGGGCATCGCCTCCCTCGCTGGAAGCAATGGAAGCCGTGAAGAAATATTTCATGTCATAGATGCCGCGATGGGTGGCGATATATTTATTCGCCGTCACGCGGCTGACCGTTGATTCGTGCATTTCAATCGCATCCGCTATGGCGCGCAGATTTAGCGGCTTGAGATGCGCAACACCCTGCTCGAAAAACGCCTGCTGCTGCCGCACCAGTTCCGTTGAGACTTTGAGGATCGTGCGCGCCCGCTGTTCCAGGCTCTTCACCAGCCAGTTGGCGTTGCTCAGGGCCTCCGAAATATAAGCGCGATCCTGCGGATTGATATTCTGTCTGACGACGCGCGCGCAATATTGTGAATTGATCAGCACTTTCGGCAAGGTGGCGTTATTTAACTCAACCACCCAGGCCCCGTCAGCGGCCTTGCGCACAAAAACGTCCGGTATGATCGGCTGCGCCTGTTCCCCGCCAAAGGTCAGGCCGGGTTTGGGATCCAGCGCCTTGATTTCCGAAATCATATCGCTCAGGTCTTCGGCGTCCACACCGCACAGCTTCATCAGCGCCGCCCGGTCATGGCGCGCCAGCAGCGGCAGATTTTGCAGCAGCACCTGCATGGCCGGGTCCATCCGGTTGCGCTCGCGCAACTGCAATTCAAGACATTCGGCAAGTGTGCGCGCGCAAACACCGGTCGGATCAAAACCCTGCAGCGTCTTCAGCACCGCATCCACTTCCTGCGGCGAAGCGCCGTGGCGCGCGGCGATCCGCTCGGGGGCTTCGATGAGATACCCCGCCTCGTCAAGATTATCGATCAGTTGCGCGCCGATCAGCCGCTGGCGGGGGTCCCGCACACCTAAATGCAACTGCCCCAGCAGATGATCGCGCAGGCTTACATCGGCGGATATGCGGTTTTCCAGATTATATTCATTCTCCTGGAAACTGCCCCCGCCCGGACCCGCGCTGGTCCAGTCGGTGTTGAAGGGGGGGTCACTGAGATCGGCCGTCGCCCGGTCCGCGCCACTGTCCCCGTCATAGAGGTTGTCATAATCGGTATCCAGGCTATCGGTGGCCGAACCAAGCTGGGGAGCATCCTCCCCGAATTGCAGGGCCGTTTCCGGCGTATCAGGGTGAACAGGTTCCGGGCCAGAGGGCGCCGGGCTATCCGGCCGGAGGGCAGATTCATCGCGTTCCAGGAGTGGATTGCGTTCCAGCTCCCCTTCCACATAGGCATCCAGCTCGAAATTCGACATTTGCAGCAGCTTGATGGCCTGCTGCAACTGAGGGGTCATCACCAACCCCTGGCTTTGCCTGATATCTAAACGTGGCGAAAGTGCCATTGTGGACGCAAAAACCCTGCTGCTGTTATTATTTATTGAGTATGGGGATTAATGGTTTCAATAGGTTAAAGGCTGAAACGATCTCCTAAATAAACCCGCCTGACATCGGCGTTTCCCACGATCTCGTCCGGTCGGCCCTCCATAAGTACTTGTCCCTCATGGATAATATAGGCACGGTCAATCAGATCAAGGGTTTCCCTGACATTATGATCGGTGATCAGAACCCCGATGCCGCGGTCCTTGATATGGCCTACCAGTTCCCGGATGTCTCCAATCGCGATGGGGTCGATGCCGGCAAATGGTTCATCCAGCAGCATAAAGGCGGGACGGGTCGCCAGGGCGCGGGCGATCTCTACCCGGCGGCGCTCCCCGCCCGACAGGGCCAGCGCGGGCGTGCGCCGCAAATGGGTGATCGAAAACTCCCCCAGCAGGTCATCGACAATGGCCTGGCGGCGGGAGACATCGGATTCCACCATTTCCACGACGGCGCGGATATTCATCTCGACCGTCAGGCCGCGAAAAATCGAGGCCTCCTGAGGCAGATAGCCTATGCCGAGCCGTGCACGCCGGTACATGGGCAAATGGGTGATTTCATGCCCATCCAGGGTGATAGAACCGTAATCCACGGGAATAAGGCCGGTAATCATATAAAAACAGGTGGTTTTGCCCGCGCCGTTGGGGCCCAGCAACCCTACGACCTCGCCGCGCTGCAAATTCAGGCTGACGCCGCGCACCACAGGCCGCTTGTTAAAGCCCTTGCCAATACGCTCCACGACAAGGCCCGAATTTTCCAGCACCAGGCGCGGCCCCCCGGCCTGCTTTTCCCCAGTCTGCTTTTCCGTCGCGCCCAGATCGCCTTGCGTCATCGCCAACTCCACTTTTACTTAGCTTTTTTGGCGGGAACAAACAGGCCTTTGACCCGTCCGCCGCCGTTCTTTTCGCCTACAATCCGGCTTTGCCCTGTTTCGAGATCAATCACCAGTTGCGCGCCCCGCAACACATTCTCGCCGCGTGTCAGCACCACCTTGCCGCCCATGGTGATCTGGGCAGTGTCCACATCGTACACCGCCCATTCACCGCTGGCGGTTTCCCGGGGCGAACTGACCGTGACAGCGCCGATGGCATCAATTTTGGAAATCGATCCTTCCTGCGCCGCCCGCTCCCCGCCCCGCCGGTAATACACCCGCAGATTGTCTGATCCTAGCCGCAATTCGCCCTGTGCCGCCACCACATTGCCCGAGAAAATGGCCGTCTGATCCGCCTGCACCACATCCAGCACATCGGCGGTAATCTCGATGGGCTGCGAGGAATCATGCTTGAATCCAGTCCCCATGCCGGCGCCTGGCTGTTGAGCAAGCACCGGCCATGGCGTGCAGAGCGCCAGCATCATTCCAGCCCACACGCCGTATAGCCGGTATCTGGCAGGGGGCCGCCTCATCCGGTCCCGCCGGAACGCGGAAAGATGGTCACCTTGACATCGCCCGCAAAGTGTAAAATCCGGCCCCGTTCGGTCGCACGCATGGATCGGGCGCGAAGATGACCCATTGGCCCCTGCAGCCGGACCGGCTGATCCGCAAACATCGACCCTGCTTCCAGATCGATCTGGGCGCTTTCTGTATAAAACGCATAGCCGAGTTCCGTATAAACCTCGATCTGTCCGTCCAGTTGCAGCGTTTTCAGGCCATTATGCATCAGCCCGCCTTTGGCGTTGAGCGAAAGCCAGGAGCCATCGGACAGGGCAATATCCGCCTGCAAATTCTGTAAACGCACCAGATCGTGATCATTCAGGTCCTGAACGGCGGCGTCGGCAATCACCCGGTAAGGCCGGTTATCCGCGCTCATGCCGGTAAAGCGGGGGCTGCTCATGCGCAGATCGTCCTTCGCCGCGGATATCTCGGAAGAAGTCAGCTCAAACTTGCTTTCTTCCCGGAACAGCCGCGGCCACGCAATCATCAATGCGAGAAATATCAGCGCCACAGCCGGCAGCACATATTTGACCAGCCGCATAATGAGACGGCGGCGGGGATCCTCGGCGCCGCCCGTCAGAACGCGCGCCCGGCGCCAATCGTGCGGGCCGCCG
>SHWM01000034.1 GCA_009693835.1 Alphaproteobacteria bacterium | reverse complement strand
CAAACAACGCGAAAGGATCAAACGAAAGACTATCGAATATCGGCGCTTGCAACACCGCAAGATCGCCGCCTAACATCAACCCCCAGACGAGGCCTGCACTCCGCTAAACTACGCCCCGATCTGAGCCAAATGTTCTGACGACGGACACTTGTTCGATTTTCATCACTAGTCATTTACTATTGTGGCGTCATATTGATGACCATGAGTCCACGGACTTTGAGTATCTATTCCGTTTTTTTCAGCTAAAAATTATTTATTGTATGTTAGCACCATCTCTGGAATGCATGCTGAGCGGATTGCACACAAGCAAATCGGGGGCGGGTCTTGACATTACATTTTACTGCATCCCTTTCATCCACACCCGTCAGAACCAATGCGACCGCTGGGAATGCCACGCGCTTAAACCGCCAGCATGTTGAGTGCGGCATCGAGGCCAAGTTCCTGGCGCGCGCCGGTCGCGCGGTTTTTCAATTCCACCACGCCGTTCTTCACGCCCTTTGGCCCGACGATCGCCTGCCAGGGCAGGCCGATCAGGTCCATGGTGGCGAATTTCGCGCCCGCGCGTTCATCGCTGTCGTCATACAGCACATCTTTTCCAGCATTACGGAGTTTGCCATACAGATCGGAACACGCCGCATCCACCGCCGCATCACCCGCCTTGAGATTGATCAGGCCAATATCGAATGGCGCGACGGCGGCCGGCCAGATGATGCCGTTTGCGTCGTGGCTGGCTTCGATGATGCCGGCCACCAGCCGCGACACGCCAATGCCATAGGATCCCATCTCCACCGTTATCTGCGCGCCATCGGGGCCGGTTACCCTGGCGTTCATTGCTTCGGAATATTTGGTGCCGAAATAGAATATATGCCCCACTTCGATGCCCCGCGCGGTGCAGCGCTTATCCTCCGGCACTTCGTTTTCATAACGCACGGGATCATGTTTTTCGTCCGTCGCGGCGTAAAGCGATGTCATGCTGTCAACCAGCGGCTGCAGATCGGACGCATAATCAATATTTTCCGCCGCCCAGTCGCGCGCCAGATAGTCCGCGTGACAGAACACCTCGCTTTCGCCGGTGTCCGCCAGAATGATGAATTCATGGCTCAGATCGCCGCCAATCGGCCCGGTGTCGGCGGCCATGGGAATGGCCTTCAGCCCCATCCGCGCATAGGTGCGCAGATAGGCAAGGAACATCGCATTATAGGACCGGCGCGCGCCCGCCGCGTCAATGTCGAACGAATAGGCGTCCTTCATCAGAAACTCGCGCCCGCGCATCACCCCGAAACGCGGGCGGATTTCATCCCGGAACTTCCATTGGATATGATAGAGATTGCGCGGCAGATCGCGATAGCTGCGCACCGTGTTGCGGAAAATGTCAGTGATCATTTCCTCGTTGGTCGGGCCGAACAGCATGTCGCGCTCATGCCGGTCGGTGATGCGCAGCATCTCCTTGCCATAATCCTCATAGCGGCCGCTTTCGCGCCACAGATCGGCGGACTGGATAGTGGGCATCAGCAGTTCAATGGCGCCTGCGCGGTTCTGTTCCTCGCGCACAATCTGCTCGATCTTGCGCAGCACGCGCAGCCCCAGCGGCAGCCAGGCGTAAATACCGGCGCTCGTCTGGCGGATCATGCCCGCGCGCAACATCAGCCGATGCGAGACGATCTGGGCCTCGGACGGGTCCTCTTTCAGAACGGGCAGAAAGAACTGCGATAGTTTCATGATAGGCCTGCCTGAATTGACGGGAGTGCTAGACTATGTTCGGGTCAGACTGATTCGCCCCGGCGATCCGGTCTGATCCGTAAAACATGGTCTATTTAATAATTTAGAGCAATTTTACCTTTTATAATTGGAACCATGGGTTCAATTATAAAAGGAATTGCTCTGGAGCCTTTTAGGCAATGGCTGGCGAGATAGCAATCATCTGGCAATGCGGCGTCATCACGGCGGCCACGGGGAAAGGCCTATTCAGCGCACTCCGGTGAGGGCGCGCCCGGCGCCTGGCGGTACAGCGGCTGGCCATTAAAGCCAATCGCCGTGTCCCCCTCCAGATCAGAGACCGTCACCTTGCCGACTTTGGCTCTTGGCTGATACAATGAATTCCCTTGGGGACTCCCCTGGGGACTCCCCTGGGGATTTCCCTGACCACCTGACACGCTCTGGTCCAGAGGCGCGTCTATTTCAATATCGAAATTCTGCGGCACGGTGATCGGGCCCAGCCCGCCATCCAGATCCGCCGGAACCACCGGCTCTCCCTCCACCACGTCCTTGCCTGGCTGATAGGTCACGTCCGCATCTGGCACATGGCGGTCGATGAACTTGCATTTAGCCGTATGCGTAACTTCAATCTGAGCCGCCTCTACTGACATTACAGTAGAAAAGAGCATGGCCAGGCAAATTATCGTTTGATATATCATGCAACTATTTTTACTGGCCAAGCTTTAAGATTTTACTCAAGCAATAACTAATTACTATAAATTGATTAGGCTCATGATTTAACGACCCAATATTTGGTATTTTCAAATGCTGATTAGAAAAATACCAAAAAATTTAATGATGTAAGCATAATTGGCGTGACTCTACCCGGATATGCTTCTAGCCTAGGCCCCAACAAAGAGGTCAGGCTACATTGAATAGCTGGCCCGAGTTTAGGGGGACAACATCCAGGGGGCGCTCAGCTGCTCCCACCGCCTTACAGGCCGGAGGGCAATGCTTCGAAGGTACTGTAGCCGCGGGGGTGCAAAAACAAAAAAAAGCCATCATCCGCAAGACCTTCGGGTCTTGCTTTTTTTTGCCTGAAGCATCGCAAATCAGAGCGTGATGATTTTAAGTTGATGCAATGATCCCCTCTCGCCGCGCAGGCGCTGGCGCTGGCGCAGCGGGCCCTGTCCCTCCCCTTTTCAAGGGGAGGGAACGCCAGAGGCAACTTCTCCCTCCCCCTGAAAGGGGGAGGGGTGGGGTGGGGGTCAGCAAACTAATTCCGTCTAAAATCATCCCGCTCTAGCTGTTCCCTTGAAAATTCGCGAGGATTATGGCCGGCGGGCTCTACTGAAAACTGTTTACCAGCCTGCCAGATCATACCATCATGCAAACGGGAATCAATTGCCAACATTGAATAGAGGAGAGCAAGAATGTCGATCCAGAAGCATGTGACGCCCGGGGCATTGGACGGGGTGCGGGTTATTGATTTCACCGGCGTTATCGCCGGGCCATATTGTACGCGCCTGCTGGCCGACCTCGGGGCTGAGGTGATCAAGATTGAAGCGCCGGGCGGCGATCTTCTACGCACCGTATTGCCGCGCCGCAAGGGCCGCAGCGCCTATTTTTCCCAGATCAATGCGGGCAAAAAAAGCATCTGCCTGGACCTGAAAGACCCGCGCGCTGTGGACCTGGTATTGAAACTGGCGGAGAAAAGCGACGTCGCCGTGCAGAATTTCCGGCCGGGCGTGATGCGCGACTTCGGCCTTGGCTACGAGCATCTGAAGAAGCGCAATCCCAAAATCGTCTATTGCAACATGTCGGGCTTTGGCCAGGAAGGCCCGGCCTCGGACTGGGCGGCGTTTGCGCCAATTATTCACGCCTATGCGGGGCTGGATGCGGCCATCATGACCTGGCAGGAAAATAGCGAGGCGCCAGTGAATGGTTCCGTTCCGTTTGCCGATTATATGACGGGCATCCATGGCAATGCGGCGATTACTGCGGCCCTGTTCCGGCGCGAACGCACCGGCAAGGGCGAGGAGATCGACATCGCCATGACCGATGTGATCTACAACGCGCTAGTCAATGAATTGCAGGAACATAATTTCAACACCCGCGGTGCGCGCCTGCAATACCGCCCCCTCAAGTGCAAGCAGGGCATGTTCGTCGTTAATCCGCTATCGCCGAAAAATTTCGCTGATCTTTGCAAATCCACCGGCCATCCGGAATGGATGGAGAAATTTCCGTTGATGGTGCCGGAGCGCCAGGAGAATTACATCAAACTGCTGTTCGCCATCGAGGATTGGGCAAAGGACAAGACCGCCACCGAAGTCGAGGAAATCATCAGCGCGGGCGGCTGTCCAGTCGCACGGGTGCGCGGCATTACAGACGCCCTGGCCGGTCCGCAGGCGCAGTTCCGAAACAGCGGCGTGACCATCAGCGATGGCGGGGGATCGTTCCTGGCCGCCAATTCGCCGCTCCGCATGGTTGATTCTGAATCACGCATCCGCGATTACGCCCCGGACGTGGGCGAGCATAATGAGGAGATCCTTGGCGGCCTGCTGGGGCTGTCAAAAGCGGAGCTTGCCAAGTTGGAGGAGGACCGCGTGGTTCAGAGAGACAGGCATTCTTCCTAGACATGGAGGAGTTCCGTAAGAAACTCTATGCCAGTTTTGATTTCGCGCTGATACCGATTGCCGATTTTCTGATCGGCCACCGGGTCACACCGAACAGGCTCTCTATCGCCGCCCTGTTGCTGAATTTCGTTGCCGCCCTCTGCATCATGCTGGGCGGACTTGCATTAGGCGGGATAATCTATCTGCTGGCCGGGCTGGTCGATCTGTTCGATGGCACCGTGGCGCGCCGCGGCGGATTGAGTACAGAATTTGGCGGCTTTCTGGACTCCAGTTTCGACCGTATCTCCGAAGGCGTGATCTTTGCCGCCATTACCTATGGCTTCGCGGCAAATGGCAACGCGGCCACGGCGGCCGTCACGGTACTGGCGCTGTTGGGTTCGTTCATGGTCAGCTACACCCGCGCCCGCGCCGAGGCGCTGGGCCTGGATGGGAGAAGCGGCATCGCCTCGCGCTTCGAGCGGCTGCTGCTCATTTCCATCGCCCTGATGGCGGGATTTCTGGAAGCCGCAATTTACTTTCTGGCCCTGTTCACCTTGCTGACGGTGTCGCAGCGCATCTGGTCCACCTATTGGCAATTGGAGGAACGCAAGGCGGGCATACGGCCCCCCGCGCCCTGACCGGACGCCTAGACCATGTTCGGATCCGATGGAATCGCCCCTGGCGATCCCGTCCGATCCGTAAAACATGGTCTATCTAATAATTTAGAGCAATTTTACCTCTTATGATTGAACCCATCGGTTCAATCATAAGAGGAATTGCTCTGGCCTTACATCGTCGTAAAGCCTCCATCGACGACGATTTCCGCGCCGGTAATATAGCTGGACTCCGATGACGCGAGAAACAACACCGGATAGGAAACCTCGCGCGGCTCTGCGGGACGGCGCAAAAGGGTTGTGCCGAGAAACGCCTTTTCGGTTTTTTCGTTGACGAGGAAGTCCTGTACCATCGGGGTGCGTATAACACCCGGGTGAATGGAGTTCGCACGGATATTAAAGGGCGCATATTCCACCGCCACGGATTTGGTGAGGATCCGCACCGCCCCCTTGGCCGCCTGATAGGCCGCCGCGCCACGCATGCCGATAATACCGGCAATCGACGATATATTGACAATCGAACCGCCACCCGCCTTTTGCATGGCCGGAAGAATGTGTTTACAGCCGTAAAACACGCCTTTGACATTGATATCGAGCATGCGGTCCAGCTCTTCTCCGGTCGTGTCCTGGGTGGTTTTCATGATCAGGATACCGGCATTATTCACCAGAATATCAACCCGGCCAAATGAGGCCATGGCCTGATCGACCGCCGCTTTCCACTCGGCTTCCTTGGACACGTCAAATTTGATGAACAGGCCCTGCCCGCCCTTGCCGTTGATCATCGATACGGTTTCACGCCCGCCCGCCTCGTTCACGTCTGACACGACGATGGTCGCGCCGTGCTCGGCCATCAGCAGCGCATGTTCGCGCCCCATGCCCGATCCGCCGCCAGTGATAAATGCAATTTTGCCCTCTACCCGTCCCGCCATCTTTTCCTCCCTGAGAATTATTTATACTGGCTGTATATTTTGATTACATTGTGGTGTAGCCGCCATCGACCATGATTTCCGCGCCCGTGATGTAGCTCGACTCGGATGATGCGAGAAATAGTACCGGATAGGCGACCTCGCGCGGCTCTGCGGGCCGGCGCAGGATGGTGGAGCCAAGAATAGCCCTTGTAGAAGCGTCGGTGGTAAGCAGATCGGTCGTCATGGGTGTCCGGATAACGCCCGGATGGATGGAGTTGCAGCGGATATTGAACGGCGCATATTCCACCGCGACAGATTTGGTCAAAATCCGCACCGCGCCCTTTGACGCCTGATAGGCGGACGCCATATTCGCGCCGATGACGCCATAGATCGATGAAATATTGATGATGGAGCCGCCGCCAGCCTTCTGCATGGCCGGCAGAATATGCTTGCACCCGAAGAAGACACCCTTGACGTTGACGTCCAGAATGCGGTCCAGCTCCGGCCCGGTGGTTTCCCAGATCGGCTTCATAATCAGGATGCCTGCATTGTTCACCAGTATGTCGACCCGCCCGAATGTCGAGATGACCTGACTGACGGCTGCCTGCCATGCGGACTCGCTGGAAGCGTCAAAATTGATGAACGTGCCCTGACCGCCCTTGCTGTTGATCATCGACAGGGTTTCACGGCCACCGGCCTCATTGACGTCGGAGACGATGATGGTTGCCCCTTCTTCCACCATCAGCAGCGCATGTTCGCGTCCCATTCCCGACCCGCCGCCGGTGATAAATGCGATTTTGCCTTCAACCCGTCCCGCCATCTACTAATTCCCTGCTTGTTATGATTGCTGATTACATCCAGTTGGGCAGAATTTCATTGGCCCAGATCTCCAGTGACCGCATCTGCACGTCATGCGGAACCATGCCAGTATATTGCCACATCACAAAATATTCCGGGTTCTGGTGCTTCGCCATGTGTTCGATCTGGCGGTTCACCTCGTCCGGCGTGCCGACAAATTCGAAACCGCTGTTGAACAGCGCATCGACGCCGCCTTTTATTTCTCCGGTTTGTCCTTTCGCGCGGAAAGCCTCATTAAAACCGATCGGCTCGAACCATGCGGGCCACACAAACCCATTGGCCGCGCGGGCATAACGGCGCATCTCGTCGCCATCGCGTCCCACCAGGCAATCGCGGAACAGGCCGACGCCCTCGCCCTTTTTAAGATTGCGCCCGGCTTTGGAGGCCGTTTCCTGATAGACGCGCAAATGATCGTCCAATGTGGCGTCATCGGTCGCAATGGCGATTGGAACAATGCCTTCACGCGCACAAAATTCGAAAGTGTTCAGACTGAACGAGAAAGGCTGAAAAATTTGCGGGTGCGGCTTTTGATAGCATAGCGGCGCGGTCCCGAGTTCCTTGATCAGGCCATCGGCGCCAAGACCCCGGCCATAGTCGCGGATCGCCGCATGATTAAACTCCAGCCCTTCAGGCGGGATCGACCAATGTTCTGACTTATGCGTGAATGTGCCGCTAGCCCAGGCTTTTTTCATAATATTGTAATGGTCTTCGAACAGCGCGCGGTTCTTGATATCGCGTTCCGATTTGTCCGACATGGTGCCGCCAACCCCATAGACCTGACCCATCGTGTCGGCCCAGCGGCGCTGATAGCCGCGCGCGATGCCGGTAAAACTGCGCCCGCGCATCATCTGGTCCAGCATTGCGATATCTTCCGCCAGCCGCAGCGGGTTATGGAACGGCAACACATTCGCCAACTGCCCCACACGGATATGCCTGGTCTGCATTCCCATATAAAGCGCCAGCATGTTGGGATTGTTGGAAACCTCAAAGCCTTCGATGTGGAAATGATGTTCAGTAAAACCCACACCCCAGAACCCCATGTCGTCGGCGGCTTTGACCTGTGCCGAGAGCTGCCACAACATATTTTGATAGGCCTGGGTATTCTGGCCGATCATGCCGTTTCTGATCTGGCCCTGCGTGCCCACCGAAGGCAAATAAAACAGCATAAATTTCATGAGGTTTTCTCCGTGCCATCCCTGTTTTGCGGCGGACCTTAATGGCCTGGGTGGGACGGCGCAACTGCCAATCGCCGTCTTATTGATCAAATCATCAATTACCGGAAGGCGCCAGCGGAAAATCTGGCAGGGTACGATGCGCCATGCTAAACCTCCGGAAGATAAGAAGGTCGTTAGACGGCCGACCTGACCCAGGGGAGAGCTTTCCATGCACGCATTACTCGAAAAACAGGGCCATATTGCCATTATTACCCTGAACAGGCCCGAGGCGCTGAATGCGCTTAGCCCCGAAATGATCTGCCAGTTGGCCGATCACTGGAAGGAGGTGCGCGATAATCCCGATATTCGTGTGGCGGTTGTCACCGGCGCCGGGCCTAAATCGTTTTGCTCCGGGGCCGATCTGGGCCAGCTCATCCCGCTGTTCAATGGCAGCCGCACGCCACAAAACGAGTTCGAAAAACGCGTCGTGGCCGATAATACATTAACCGGCATTGGCATTCTGCGCGACTTCGACACCGTAAAACCCGTGATTGCGGCGGTGAACGGTTTTGCCATCGCGGGCGGGTGCGAGCTGCTGCAGGGCACAGACATCCGGGTAGCCTCAGACAAGGCGCGCTTTGGCGTGCAGGAAGTCAAATGGGCGATCTTTCCGGGCGGCGGCTCCACTGTGCGCCTGCCGCAGCAGATCCCGTATTGCCGGGCAATGGAGCTGCTGATCACCGGCGATCTGCTCAGCGCACAGGAAGCCTATGAGATCGGCCTGATCAACAAGGTGGTGGCGCCGGAGAAGGTTATGGACGCGGCCATGGAATATGCCGTCAAGATCGCGCGTAACGGGCCGATCGCCGTGCAGGCCATCCGCCGCTCCGCGCGGGAATGCCTGGGCCATCCGGAAAAAGAAGCCATGGCGATGGAAAGCAAATTCAGCGGCCCGGTGTTCCGGACCGAGGATGCCGTCGAAGGCCCGCGCGCCTTCATGGAAAAACGCGAGCCGGTATTCAAGGGACGCTAAACCAGGGGTCGCTGATCCGGAAATCTGGCCAAGAAACATAATCCGTTCCATAATGGCGGGAGAATTTCCCGCCATTTTTTTGAAAGCGCAAACCAATGAACAAACGCTATAGCAAGGCCGACTCGCCCCCCGGTAAATTTGGCCAGACGGATGAGGAACTGCTGGCCCTACCAACCGTATTCCGCGACGATCTGTTCAGGGGCAAACGCGTCCTGGTGTCGGGCGCAGGCACCGGCATTGGCAAGGCGACCGCGTATCTTTTTGCCCGGCTGGGGGCCGATCTGATCATCTGCGGCCGGGATGACGCAAAACTGCAGGTTTCCGAAGGCTGGCTGAACAAGATAGGCGCCAAGGTCGAGCGGCACGCTTTGTCCATCCGCGACCATGATGCGGTGGCGCGCATGATGGATGCGAGTTTCGCCAATGGCCGCGTCGATATTGTGGTCAACAATGCAGGCGGGCAGTTCTCGCAAAAGGCCATGGACTTTTCGGTCAAGGGCTGGAATGCCGTCATCGACACCAATCTGAACGGCAGCTGGTACATGATGCAGAACGCGGCGCGTAACTGGCGCGCCGCCGGACGCCCCGGCCATATCATCAATATTGTGGCGGTGTTCTGGCGCGGCATGACGGACACGGCGCATAGCTGTGCTGCCCGTGCGGGCGTCACCTATCTGTCCAAGACCGTCGCGGTCGAATGGGCGGAACATCAGATTCAGGTCAATTGCGTCGCGCCCGGCGTGATAGAAACCGAGGGCTTTGGCAATTATCCGCCTGAGGCTGCGGCAACCTTCCCGACCGCCAATCCCATGATGCGCACAGGCGGGGCACAAGACATTGCCGAGGCCTGCGTCTATCTGGCCGCGCCGTCGGGAAAATTCATCACCGGCGAAGTATTGACCGTAGATGGCGGCGGGCAATTATGGGGCGAGATATGGACCTATAACAAACCGGATTATTTCAAGCGCGGCCCATAAGGCAAAAAGGAAAAGGCATGGCAAAACGCTACAGCAAGGCCGACGCGCCCGCAGGCAAGTTCGGATCGACGGACGAGGAACTGGCGGTCATTCCCACCGTGTTCCGCCAGGACCTGTTCAAGGACAAGCGTGTTCTGGTGTCGGGCGCGGGCAGCGGCCTTGGCAAGGCGACCGCCTATCTGTTCGCGCGGCTGGGGGCCGATCTGGTGATCTGCGGACGCAATGAGGAACGCCTTGAGGCCTCAGCTGGCTGGCTGAAAAAATTCGGCGCCAAGGTTGAAATATACCCGCTGACCATCCGGGATCATGACGCTGTGGCCAACATGATGGACAGCGTGTTCGCCAATGGCGGCATCGATATTCAGATCAATAATGCGGGCGGGCAGTTTTCGCAGAAGGCGATAGACTTTTCGGTCAAGGGCTGGAACGCCGT
This sequence comes from Alphaproteobacteria bacterium, assembly GCA_009693835.1. Taxonomy (GTDB): domain Bacteria; phylum Pseudomonadota; class Alphaproteobacteria; order UBA11222; family UBA11222; genus UBA11222. The sequence goes on along the minus strand of SHWM01000034.1, from coordinate 14,601 downwards.
CATCGACACCAATCTGAACGGCACCTGGTATATGATGCAGAACGCCGCCCGGCACTGGCGCGCCGAGAAACGCCACGGCCATATCATCAATATCGTCGCGGTGTTTGAGCGCGGCCTGCCGGACGCCGCGCATACCTGCGCGGCGCGCGCCGCCGTGACTTATCTGTCCAAGACAGTGGCGGTGGAATGGGCCGAGCATGATATCCAGGTCAATTGCGTCGCCCCGGGCGCGGTGGAAACGGAAGGCTTTGGCAATTACCCGCCCGAGGCGGCCGAGACCTTCAAATTCGCCAACCCGATGATGCATTCGGGCGAGGCGCATGACATTGCCGAGGCCTGTGCCTATCTGGCCGCGCCATCTGGCAAATTCATCACCGGGGAATTACTGACCGTGGATGGCGGACAGCAATTATGGGGCGATATCTGGCTGTATGGCAAACCCGATTATTTCAAGCGCGGGGCTTGAGGCAAAAGCCCCTCACCCGGCACCAATATGGCTGTTGACGCTTTCGCCGCCCTCTGCTTGACTATGTCCGGCAGAGGGTCGCGTGATGGATGAGGCGCTGTTTAATTCATTTACGGAAAAGATATACTCGGCGGCCGTCGACGAAACGGCGTGAAGCCACCTGCTTGAAAGCCTGCGCGGATATTTTCACGCCTCCGGCTCCACCATGATGTGCTGGCAACGCGCCGCCGATTATCCCCCGATCCTGACTTTCAAAAGCGATTGCGACGCAGAATATCTTCGCAAATATGGAATCTATTATTACAAGATCGACCCCTGGGTTCGGGCGGGGATGAATACTGGCATCATCCTGGACGAACCCTGGGTAGGCAATGGCGACGTGCTGGTGCCGCATGATGCCCTGCCGGCGTCTGAGTTTTATCAGGACTTTCTGCTGCCCTATGACCAATGCCATCTCATGGTTGCGGCGACGGAAAGCACGAATGAGATTCTCGCGAGCTACAGTTTTTTCCGCCCGCCGCAAGGACCCCGGTTTGACGGCAATAAATTGAATGATCTTCTGGCCCTGGCGCCCCACCTAAAAAGAGCCTCCATCATCTATCGCCAGACAAGCGAGTTGCGCGCCCGTTCGGGGCTTTTTGAAAGCAGCTTTAATGAACTGGCGGCTGCTGTGTTTCTGCTGGCGGAGAATGGCCGGGTGCTGGAGATGAATGCGTCGGCCAAGCGGCTTATCGATGCTCCTGGCAGTCAACAGACCCTGGCCTGCAGAAATGGTTTTCTGCACGCACAGCTTTCCAGTGATGACATGGCCCTGGCCAAAGCGTTGCAGCCGGTGGCGGAGTTGGCGCCGCCATCTGGTCTGGTGCTGCATGAACCCTGCCCTGCCGCAAGCCTTAAACTGGACATCACGCCGCTGGCGCCTGGCAGCATGCCCTTATGGCTGGATATCAACCAGCGCCCGCAATCCGTCATTATGTTGACAGCGACGCCCCTTATTCCGGCGATTCCCGTAGCGGAACGGCTGGTGGAAGGCTATGACCTGACCCATGCCGAGGCCGAGGTGACGCTTCTGCTGATAGCAGGGTTAAGCCCTACACAAATTTCCGCGCGCCACAATAAAAGCATCAATACAATCAAGGCGCAGATCAAGCAGATCTACGCCAAAACCGGCGTCAACGGCCACGCCGCGCTAGTGGCGCACTTTATGGGCGGCGGGACCTGATTTTCTGCTCCACCAATTATTGAATAAGGCGTTTAGGCGCTGCTCACTTTGCCAGCTATCTGCGCAAAGTGTGACGAACGAACACGAACAGCGGCATCCATCCGCCCGGCCTCACCCTGGCGGGTGATGCGGCCCGTTCCATTCCCCTGTTAATTTTTAGCCTCAAGAGCTGAATTTGAAACAGTAATATATAGGGGAAGCATATGCGTAAATCATTGAAATCAGGGCTTCTGGCAGTAACCGCCATAATGGTTGCGGCCCCTTTATCAACAATGCCGGCACGGGCCACGCTCGTCGCACATTTTGTCGACACGCCTTTTCCAAATAATTCAAGCTTGCCACTAGGGCAATTCGATTCCGCCTCGATCACGCTGAACATTAATCCGTTACTGACAAACTGGATCGCGTGGAATAACGCCCCCTCGGTAGCTATTCCTCATGCGTCATGCGGCGTCGGAGAACCAAATGCCGGATTTTGCCTGGGGGGCGCGATGGATGACTACTTCCGCATCACGATAACAAACCCGGGCGGCACAACTTCGGCGTTCAACTATGACAGGAATAATAATCAAAATTCGCCGAGTGGTGGAACTTACCCGAACTTTGTGGATTTCCAGCAAAACGTAATCTTTGGCGGCGCTGATTCAGCCCCCGATTCCATGCGGGTCAACTTTTCCAATTATCAATTCTTCCTCGACGAAGCTGGAGTGCAAGATGCGATTTTCACGACCGCCGGAAACTATACTTTCAATTTCGACTTTTGGAACGAGTTTGCAGGCGGCGCATCGCATGGAAATATTTATCTGCTGGTTGATACCCCACCTCCAGGATCAACTCCGGGCGATCCGATCCTGCCCGCCGGCCCTGGCGCTGGCGGATCAGGTTACGGGTTTGCTTTTGACGCCGTTCTGGGAAAAAAGTCTACATCGATCCAGTGATCGCCATCGGCTATGATTATATCGTCAACGATGGCCCGGATATCGCCAGCGTCCTGCTGCCAACCATTCTTCTTGATGACGACGGGCAATACGAAATTTATCTGTGGGACGAGCATGGATTTGACATTCTGGATAGCGTAGCCACGGCTGGAACAGAATATTTCTTCGATGCGGGCGGCGTTAGCAGTTTCCGTGTCATGGGCATCGATGAAGCAGCGCTGCTGGACCCCACCGATCCAACCGCGTTCGTCACCGGCCTGACCTTCACCGCCAGCGGCGCTTTGAATATGAGCATGACCCCGGTCACTTTCGACACGGACGCAGATCCAGGTGCCGTCCCCGAACCCATCACCCTGTCACTGCTCGGCGCGGGCTTGGCGGGGCTTGGCTGGGTGCGCCGCCGGCGAGTCTAAACAACGCGATTAATCATAATCAAAACGGCGGCTCATGGGCCGCCGTTTTTCTTTCCGCCCGATAGTTTGGCCATCAAAAATTTATGGCCCTTACCGTCCCCCTGAAATATCGGATTCCGGATTGGCGCTGATATGATGGATGGACAAATCAGCGCCATTGAACTCGTCTTCCTCATCCAGCCGGATGCCAATGACAGCTTTCATGATCCCGTAAACCACGAAACCTGCAATCCCGGCAAAGGCCGCGCCCGCCAGCGAACCGACTAGTTGCGACATAAAGCCGACACCGCCAATACCGCCCATCGCCTCCGTTCCGAAAATGCCGCAGGCGATGCCGCCCCACAGGCCGCACAGGCCATGCAAAGGCCAAACGCCCAGTACATCGTCAATCTTCCAGCGGTTATGGCAAAGCTGAAACACCACCACGAAGATCGTGCCGGCGATCGCCCCGGTGGCCAGTGCGCCGATTGGATGAAATACGTTAGACCCCGCGCATACCGCCACCAGGCCCGCCAATGCACCGTTATGCACAAAACCCGGATCGTTCCTGCCCACCAGAAGGGCTGAAATAATGCCGCCCACCATGGCCATCAGGGAATTCAGCGCCACCAGGCCGTTAACAGCCGCCAGCGTTTGCGCGCTCATCACGTTAAAGCCGAACCACCCGATGCACAACATCCAGGAGCCCAGCGCCAGATAGGGAATGTTCGATGGCGCAATGCCCACCGGCTTGCCAGCGGACGTGTACCGCCCCGTGCGCACGCCTAGTGTCAGCACCGCCCCCAGCCCGATCCAGCCGCCCACGGCATGCACCACCACGGACCCCGCAAAATCGTTGAATCGATAGCCGAAGCTGGCCTGCAGCCAGTCCTGGAAACCAAATCGCGTGCCCCACGCCATGCCCTCGAATACTGGATAAACCAGCGCGACGACGATGCCGCTGGCCAGCACCTGCGGCCAGAATTTCATCCGCTCGGCAACGCCGCCAGAGATAATTGCCGGAATGGCCGCGGCGAAGGTCAGCAGGAAAAAGAACTTCACCAGATCATAGCCGCTTGCAGCAAATTTGTAGCCATCGGCCTGAACTGCGCCGGTCAGCACCTGCGCGCCGGTCAGAAAATCAACCCCATAGGCGACCGAGTATCCAATGAAGAAATACGCCACCGTCGAGACGGAAAAATCGACGATTATTTTCACCAGCGCATTGACCTGATTTTTGTACCGGACGGTCCCCGCTTCCAGAAAGGCAAAGCCCCCATGCATGGCGAACACCAGAATAGCGCCCATCAGTATAAAAAGAACATCAGGCCCCATAGATGCCCCGGATTGTGTCGTGTCCATCAGCGTTCCCCCGCCTCGAATTATGTAGTTTCCTTAATCCCTTGACGGGATATTACGTTGCCTTCTCATAGCCGGAAAAGCGTAAAATGGATAGCAGTTTCCCGGCAGCGGCATTTTCGGTTAGCGTAGCGCCGCAACCGATTCCCTTTCGTTCCGCAAAGAAAGAATTGCCCCCATGTCATTTCTGCGTTCGGCGGTCACCGTCGGTAGCGGCACGCTGCTCAGCCGGGTGCTCGGTTTCGTCCGGGATGTGCTGATTGCCAACATGCTTGGGGCGGGGCCTCTGGCCGACGCGTTCTTCGTCAGCTTCCGTCTGCCCAATCTGTTCCGCCGTCTTTTTGCGGAAGGCGCCTTTAATTCGGCTTTCGTCCCGCTGTTTGCCGGCAGGCATGCGTCCAAGGGAGATGAGCAGGCGCGAATTTTCGCCGAGCAATCGCTGTCCGCTCTGCTGGCCATACTATTTGTGATGACGATCCTTGCCGAGATTTTCATGCCTGCTCTGATGTATTTATTGGCGCCGGGATTTGCTGGAAATGAGGCGCAAATTGCCAATGTCGTGCTGTTTGGCCGTATCATGTTTCCCTATCTGCTGTTTGTTTCGCTGGTGGCGTTATATGGCGGCATCCTGAATTCACTCATGCAATTCGCGGCCGCCGCGCTGACCCCGGTATTGTTCAACTCAATCCTCATATTCGCGCTGTCAGTGCTTATTCCGGCCTTTGGCTGGCCGGGGGAGACCCTGTCCATTGCGGTGGCGGTGGCTGGTGTGGCGCAATTTCTGATGCTGGTCATTGTCGCCAACCGGGCGGGCATGCGGCTGCGCCTGCCCTGGCCGCGGCTGACACCGGACGTAAAGCGTCTGCTGGCCCTGACCGGCCCAGGCGCCGTATCGGGGGGGATTGCCCAGATCAACCTGTTTATCGGCACGATCATCGCATCGCTGCATGCCGGGGCTGTATCCTATCTTTATTACGCGGACAGGCTGTACCAGGTGCCGCTCAGCGCCATCGGGACAGCGATCGGGGTGGTGCTGCTGCCGGATTTGTCGCGCCGCCTGCGTGAAGGCAATGAGGCGGGGGCCTTGTGGAGCCAGAACCGCGCGCTGGAGTTCGGCCTGCTGCTGACCCTGCCGGCCTGTCTGGTGCTGCTGATTATTCCCGGCCAGATCGTCGATGTGATGTTCACACGCGGCGCATTCACCCAAACAGATGCCGACGCAACGGCAATGGCGGCGGCGTTTCTGGCCAGCGGGCTTCCGGCCTATGTCCTGATCAAGATATTCTCGCCGGCGTTTTTCTCCCGTGAGGACACGATGACCCCGCTTAAATTTGCGGCGGCGGGCGTTGTGGTGGATGTGGTGGTGGCGGTCGGGCTGTTTAGCTGGATTGGTTTTATCTCCATTCCCCTTGCCACATCCCTCGCCGCCTGGCTGAACGCGTTCTTGCTGGGATTATCCCTGTTCCGTCAAGGACATATGAAGCTGGATGAAGTGTCGAAAGCAAGATTGCCCCGTATCGCCCTCAGCAGCGCCGGATTTTCCGTGGCTCTCTGGGCTGGCGCCGCCGTGCTGTCGCCCTGGCTGGTGGCCAATCAGGGGGCGGCGGGGATGTTTGCCCTTGGCGGACTGGTGGCGGGCGGCATGGGAGTTTTCGCGGTATTGTGCCATTTCACTGGCGCCGCCACATTGCGAGACCTGCGCGGCTCGTTGCGGCGATAAGGCGATAACTTGACGCTGACCGGAGCAAGGCGGATAAAGCCCTGAATTCACAATGAACAGGGCCTATTCGAGTGATGTCAACGCATAAACCCCTTGTATTCTCAGGTGTTCAGCCAACCGGCAATCTGCATCTGGGAAACTATCTGGGCGCCATCCGCAATTTCGTGAAGCTGCAGAAATCCTATTCCTGCCTGTATTGCGTGGTGGATATGCACGCCATTACGGTCTGGCAGGAACCAGGGGAATTGCGCAACGCCACACGCGAGGTGGCCAGCGCCTTCATTGCAGCGGGCGTTGATCCGGAAACTCATATCATTTTCAATCAGAGCCAGGTGCCCGAACATGCGGAGCTGGCCTGGATTTTCAACTGCGTCGCCCGCATTGGCTGGCTGAACCGCATGACCCAGTTCAAGGACAAGGCGGGCAGCAACCGGGAAAAGGCCAGCGTCGGCCTGTACGCCTATCCCAATCTGATGGCGGCGGACATTCTGGCCTATCGCGCCACCCATGTGCCGATCGGTGAAGACCAGACCCAGCATCTGGAGCTGGCGCGGGACATTGCCCAGAAATTCAATACGGATTTCGGTGTGCCAGACTTTTTTCCGCAACCTGAGGCCCTGTTGCAGCCGGAAGGCGCACGGATCATGTCGCTGAAAGACGGCACAAAGAAAATGAGCAAATCCGATCCATCCGATCAGTCGCGCATCAATCTGAATGACGATGCCGACGCCATTGCAAAAAAAATCCGCCGGGCGCGCACGGACCCTGAACCCTTGCCGGACACTATGGCAGGGCTGGCCAGCCGCCCGGAGGCGCGCAACCTGATCGGGATCTTTGCAGCCCTCGATGATAAAACCGCCGACGAGGTGCTGCGCGAATTTGCCGGTGCTGAATTTTCCCGTTTCAAGGCGCAACTCACAGATTTATGTGTGGACAGACTTGGCCCGATCGGCGCGGAAATGAAACGGCTGACGGCTGACCCGGCCTATGTCGAGGGCGTATTGGCCCGTGGCGCCGCCCGCGCCCGCGCCATCGCCACGCCGATTCTGGCCGAGGTGTTTGATGTGGTGGGTTTTATTCGCGCAAAAAATTAACGCGCCTATATATGTCCAGTGGTTTTCCCGCCGCAGCGGTTGCCTGGCCTTGAATCAAACCTGCGGGAAATACCCGGCTTTTAGTAGGAGCAGTTTGGGCATGAAGCGCTTTATCGAAATAATGCTGGACCGGATAGCCATGCTGCGCGAGCGCCTGTCGGCACGGATAATGCGCTGGGTCATCGCCGTATTAGCGGGGCTGCTGATCCTTTATTATCCCATCGGCATGCTTTGGTGGCACGCCATCAATGATGATCTGAGCTTTGACGTTTCTGCGCAAAGTCTGCAAACGGGGCAAAGCCGGGCGGTGGCGGTGGCCGCCGGACTGATTGACCGTGAGGTCAATCAGTCCGGCTGGGTCGCCAATAATCCGTTTTTCACCCCCAGCGCCATGCTCGACAATATGCCCGCCTTTCAACAGGGCATCATTTCAGCGCTGGCGCGTTTCGCCTTTGAACTGGCGGACCAGATTGGCCGCACCCGGGGCTCCAGCGAGATCGACAACGATCTGAAAGACGCCTCCGGCCTGCTGCAATATTCCGGCACGGTCTGGAGGTGGGATCCCTCAGTCAGCCTTGCGCCCACCGCGACGTCTGAAGAACAATATGAAAAGGCCCGCAAGGCGCTGGAAAATTATAACCGCAATCTGGCCGCCAGCCAGGCGGTGTTTGAACGCCGCGGCGATAATCTGCTGGCGACCATGGAACGCATCGCCGTTGATCTGGGTTCCAGCTCTGCGGTGCTGGAACGGCATGTAGCGGAGCATTCCTCCGATTTCCTTGATTTTCAGGCGGATGATCTGTTTTACAACGTCAAGGGCCAGACCTATGCCTATTACGTCGTCTTGCGCGCCCTGGGCGGGGATTTCGAAAATGTGCTGCGTGAACGCGAACTCTTTGCTGTCTATGAGCAGATGCTAAGCAGCCTGCGGGAGGCGGCGGCTCTGAGCCCCTGGGTGGTCACCAATGGCGCGCCGGATGGGCTGTTCCCCAACAGCCATCTGGCCGTGCAGGGATTTTATCTGCTGCGGGCGCGCACCCAGCTCAGGGAAATCAGTGATATTTTGCGGAAATAGCTTGATAGAAGCTGATTTTGCACTATGTTATTACGAAATTCGAATGTTTTTTGAGTGGGCTGCGGGCCCACTTTTTCGTTTAGGGCCTATTATACGCATGACCCTTACCGGGCAGATGGATCTGACCAGCCGTATCGAGGCAATCATTGCCCCTGCGGTGGAAGCAATGGGGTTTGAAATTGTACGCATCCGCTATGGCGGCGGAACACGCCCGGTATTGCAGATCATGGCGGAAAGAGAAAATGGCGAGATGAGCGTCGAGGACTGCGCGCGCCTTAGCCGCACGATTTCCGCCCTGCTGGACGTGGAAGACCCCATATCAGTTGAGTATGTACTCGAAGTGTCCTCCCCCGGCATTGACCGGCCGCTGACCAGGCCAAAGGATTTTGCCCGCTACACGGGGCATCTGACCCGGCTTGAAGTGGCTGCGCCGGTTCAGGGCCAGCGCCGCTTTCGCGGGGCGCTGGCGGGATTGACCGGCGAAACACAGGACAGGCTGCGGCTGCAGGCTGAAACAGGCGAGATTGTAGAAATACCGCTGGCACAGATCACCAAGGCGCAGCTAGTGCTCACCGACGCACTGATTGCGGAAAGTTTGAAACGCAAACCACCTACAGGTTTGACCGGGGAAGCACAGGGAGCTGTATAAATGGCAGGCACGGCAGTTAGCGCTAACAGACTGGAATTACTGCAAATCGTAGATGCAGTAGCGCGCGAAAAATCCATAGATCAGAGTGTGGTTCTGGGCGCGATGGAAGAAGCCATTCAGAAAGCCGCCAAATCCCGCTATGGCGCGGAAAACGAAATACGCGTCGAGATAGACCGCAAAACCGGCGACATCCGGTTGCACCGGCTGCTTGAAGTGGTGGAGAAGCCTGAGGTGCTGGCGCGTGAAATCTCCTTTACCGAGGCGCGCCGCCGCAATCCGGCTGCCGAGAATGGCGACTTCATCTCTGAAGAACTGCCGCCGCTGGAGTTTGGGCGCATCGCGGCGCAGACCGCCAAACAGGTGATCGTGCAAAAAGTGCGCGATGCCGAACGCCTGCGCCAGTTTGAGGAATATAAAGACCGTGTGGGCGAAATCATCAATGGCATCGTCAAGCGCGTCGAATATGGCAATGTGATTGTTGATCTGGGCCGTGCCGAAGCGATCTGCCGGCGTGATGAATTGTTACCGCGGGAAAATTTTCGTAACGGCGACCGGGTTCGCGCGCTCATCGCGGATGTGCGCAGCGAGGCAAAAGGACCGCAGATTTTCCTGTCCCGCACGCATCCCCGCTTCATGGCGTTGCTGTTCGGGCAGGAGGTGCCGGAAATTTATGATGGCATCATCGAAATCAAGGCGGTCGCGCGTGACCCTGGCAGCCGCGCCAAAATTGCCGTGCTGTCAAATGATTCATCGATAGATCCGGTTGGCGCCTGTGTGGGCATGCGCGGCTCGCGCGTTCAGGCGGTGGTTAATGAACTGCAGGGCGAAAAAATAGACATTATTCAGTGGAGCCCGGATAACGCCTCGTTCATCGTCAATGCGCTGGCGCCGGCAGAAGTCATGAAAGTCGTGCTGGACGAAGATGTGCAGCGCATTGAAGTTGTGGTGCCGGATGATCAGCTCAGCCTGGCTATCGGCCGGCGCGGCCAGAATGTGCGGCTGGCGTCTCAACTGACCGGCTGGGAGATCGATATTCTTACCAACTCGGAGGAATCCGAACGACGTCAGAAAGAATTTGCTGAGCGCACGGAGCTATTCGTGACCGGCCTTGACGTTGATGAGGTCGTGGCGCAGCTATTGGCCACCGAAGGCTTCACCAGCATGGAGGAAGTGGCCTATGTGCCACTTGAGGAACTGGTGGACATTGAAGGTTTTGATGAGGATATGGCGGATGAACTGCAAAGCCGCGCCCGGGAATATCTGGAAACCGAACAGAGCAAGGCCGATGCGGAACGCCGCGATCTTGGCGTTTCGGATGAAATTGCCGCTATTGAAGGCCTGACACCGGCTATGATGGTGGCGCTTGGGAAAGCGGGCATCAAGAGCCTTGATGATCTGGCCGATCTGTCCAGCGATGAGCTGACAGGCTGGACGGAAGCTGCAGACAGCGCCAAAAAGCGGATGCCGGGCCTGCTGGACGGGTTTGAGCTATCCGAAGAAACCGCCAATAAAATTATCATGGCTGCCCGCGCCCACTGGTTTGCCGATGAAGACGCTGCAAAACCGGACGGCTAGGCGCGATCGTGAGGAACCAGGCCCGCTGCGCCGGTGCATCGCGAGCGGCGAAAGCCTTCCGCCGGATCGGCTGATACGGTTCGTCATCGCCCCGGATGGGTCGCTGGTTCCCGATCTGGCCTGCGAATTGCCTGGCCGGGGGATATGGTTGACGGCGAACCGGGACGCATTGACAAAGGCAGGGGCCGGAAAAGGATTTTCGCGCGCCGCAAGACGGCAGGTCCTTGTCCCGCCTGATTTGGGCGACAGGATTTCCATGTTATTATTGCGCCGCGCGCAGCAGTTTCTGGGGATTGCGCGCAAGGCAGGGGCCGCGGTTTGCGGACGTGAAAAGGTCGACGCCCTGGCGCGCGCGGGTAAAATAGGCGTGTTGCTTGCCGCGAGTGATGGCGCCGAAGACGGACGGCTAAAATTATTGCGGCTGGCGAAGGCCTTAGGACCAGATATCTTTTACGTCGACTGGCTGACAGGCGCCGAATTGAGTTTGGCATTTGGGCGGGAAAATGTGATACATGCTGCCATCACGCAAGGCCGTCTGGCGGACCGGTTCAAAATGGAAGCGGAGCGGCTGCTGGGTTTTCGCGGGAAACCGGGATGATGCCTATTGTCAACGGCATGAAGGAAGATATGGGCGGCGGGCCTATGCTCTTCTGTCTGCTGTGATGCAGACGCATGGGACAGTTTGGCCGGTGATGACGCCACGTCAGGATTGGTGCGTGGAAACGAGGTAAAGAGTACTGATGAGTGAGTCGAAAGATTCTGGCGATACGGAAACTGGCGCAGGCGCCAAACGTACGCTTAGTCTGAAAAAAACGGTTGGCGCAGGACAGGTGCGCCAAAGTTTTTCGCATGGTCGGACCAAAGCGGTAGTGGTCGAGCATAAGCGCAAGCGCACGCTGAGTCTTAAGGGTGAGGGAGAGCGCCAGGAAGAAATAATAGTTGAAGCGGTCAAACCAGTAGCCGTCGAAACTGTTCCCGCTGACGTAACCGCAAAACCTGTAAATGTATCTTTGGTGTCCTTTGCCCGTCAGACCGCGCCTGCCGCGCTAAAACCCGCGCCGGAAACAGCCGAGCGCCGCCCGATGCAAACCGGAAAGGGCCGGCAGGTTTTAAGAACGCTGACAGAAGAAGAACGCGTGGCGCGAGAACGCGCGTTGGCCGAATCCCGGGAAAGTGAAGCCATTCGCGCTGCTGCCGATGCTGAGCGGCGCAAGATGGAAGCTGTTCAGGCGCAACTGGCGGTGGAGCTGGGGGAAAAAGAACCCCCGGTGTCAGAGACGGTATTGCAAGAGCCTGAGCCAGAGGCTGCAGCTCTTGAAGCGCGTGATGTGGTGATACCGCCACAGGAGCCGTCCGCCAAACCGGACGCCGCCCGCAAACGCGAAGAGCTGAAACCGGCGGTTATCGTCCCCGAGGAAGATGAAGAGGAAGACGCCAAAGGCGCGCGCGGCAAGCGGAAGGCGGCGTTGCCAAAGGCGCCGGCCCGGACACGCGACGAACCGCGGCGGCGCGCAGGCCGGCTGTCCATACAGACCGCACTGGATGACGACCTGGGGGAGCGGCAGCGCTCGCTGGCTTCCATCCGCCGGGCGCGCGAACGCGAACGCTATGCGGCTAAGGCTGGCGGCCGTGAGCATAAAATCATACGCGATGTGGTGATCCCGGAAGCGATTTCCGTGCAGGACCTTGCCAACCGCATGGCGGTGCGCGGCAATGAAGTGTTGCGCACCCTGCGCGCGATGGGCGAAACCGCCAATATGGATACGGTGCTGGAACCTGGGATCGCCCAGCTGGTGGTGGAAGAAATGGGCCACGTTGCGAAACTGGTCGCCGAATCTGATATTGAAATTGGCCTCGACATTCAGGAGGACGATCCGCACGAATTGCAGACACGGCCTCCTGTCGTCACCGTCATGGGCCATGTCGATCACGGCAAGACCTCATTGCTGGACGCATTGCGTAAAACCAATGTGGTGTCTGGCGAAAAAGGCGGCATCACGCAGCATATCGGCGCCTATCAGGTCGTCCTTCCCGGCGGCCAGAAAATCACCTTTATTGATACGCCCGGCCACGAAGCCTTTACCGCCATGCGCGCGCGCGGCGCCAGCGCCACCGATATTGTGGTGCTGGTGGTGGCCGCTGACGATGGCGTCAAGCCGCAGACCATAGAAGCTATCCGCCACGCCAAGGCGGCTAACGTGCCTATCATTGTGGCCATCAATAAAATGGACAAGCACGACGCCAACCCGGACCGGGTGCGGCAGGAACTGCTGTCCTACGAAATATTTACCGAAGAACTGGGCGGCGAAGTGCTCTCCATCAGCGTTTCCGCGCTGAAGGGAACCAACCTTGATAAGCTGCTTGAGGCAATATTATTACAGGCGGAACTGCTGGATCTGAAGGCTAACCCAAAGCGCAAGGCGCACGGCGTGATCATTGAGGCGCGGCTGGACAAGGGGCGCGGGCCTGTCGCGACGGTTCTGGTCAAGGGCGGCACCTTGCGGCGCGGCGATATTCTGGTGGCGGGAGCGGAAATGGGGCGCGTGCGTGCGCTGGTCGATGAACATGGCCAGGCGCTGCAGGAAGCCGGGCCTTCCACGCCGGTTGAAGTTCTGGGATTGCAGAGCGTGCCCAACGCCGGCGATGACGTGATCGTTGTGGATACTGAAACGCGCGCCCGTGAAGTATCCGCTTTCCGTCAACGTAAACAGACGCAACTGCGCACCACCACCGCACCAAGCGCCTCGCTCGAGGACGCGTTTGCGCAGTTAAAGCGCGCAGCCATCAAGGAATTGCCGATCGTCCTCAAGGGCGACGTGCAGGGTTCGGTCGAGGCCATACAGGCGTCGCTGGAGAAACTCTCCACCGACGAGGTGCGTGTGCGCCTGCTGCAAGCGGCTGTCGGCGGCATCACGGAATCCGACATCAGCCTTGCGGCCGCGTCGCATGCGCCAGTGTTCGGATTCAATGTCCGCGCCAACAACCAGGCCAAGGATCAGGCGGAAGCCTCGCGCGTCGAAATTCGCTATTACAACATCATTTATGATCTGATTGATGATGTCCGGGCTGTTCTGTCGGGCATGCTGGCCCCCGAACGCCGCGAAACCATGCTGGGCAATGCCCGCGTGCTGGATGTGTTCAAGGTCTCGAAGATGGGCAAGGCGGCGGGCGGCCTGGTCACCGAAGGTGTGGTGCGGCGTGGCGCCGGCGTGCGCGTTATCCGCGACAATGTCGTCATTCACGAAGGTTCGCTGTCCAGCCTGCGCCGCTTCAAGGACGAAGTCAGGGAAGTCCAGGGCGGCACGGAATGCGGCATGGCGTTTGAAAACTTCCAGGATCTGCGCGTCGGCGACATCATCGAATGCTTTGAAGTCGAGCATATCGCCCGTACGCTGTAACTGCTCCCATCCAATCTATCATCGGGGCCTTCATGTCAGCATCACGCGGTACCGGCCCGCAATCAGGGCGCGGTCAGGGGCGGGAACGCTCGCAGCGCCAGTTGCGCGTGGGCGAGGAAATCCGTCATCGGCTTTCTGAAATTCTGATGCGCGAAGAGGTGCGGGATCCCGATCTGCTGGGGCGCTCGATCACCGTGACGCAGGTGCAGATCAGCCCGGATATGAAAAACGCGCTGGTCTATGCCAGGCCGCTGGCGGGAGACGCGGACGTCTCGAGAAAAGCCATTGCTGCCCTTAACCGATCCGCCGGGTTTTTGCGCGGGCGGCTTGGCCGCCAACTAACTATCCGCCACACGCCTGAACTGCATTTCGCCCTCGATGAAAGTTTTGACAGGGCCGAAGCGCTCGACCGGCTGCTGCGTTCACCGCAGGTTGCCCGGGATTTGAAGAAATAATGGGCGGCCGGCGCAAAAAGGGAAATCCGGTGAATGGCTGGGTCTGTGTAGACAAGCCCGTCGGTCTTACGTCCACCCAGGTGGTGGGCAGGGTGCGGCGCATCTTTGACGCCCAAAAGGCAGGCCACGCCGGAACCCTGGATCCGCTGGCCACCGGCATACTGGCGATCGCCCTGGGCGAGGCCACCAAGACCATACCCTATGCGGTCGACACGCAGAAAACCTACCGGTTCACTGTCCGCTGGGGAGAGCAAACCA
>SHWM01000033.1 GCA_009693835.1 Alphaproteobacteria bacterium | reverse complement strand
AACCGCGGCAACAACTCGCTCACGAAGATCAATAGAATAAGGTTTCGCCATCAATACGGGCCTCCTGTCCAGCCAGTATCTTGAATCACAAACCAAGTGATTTGGGAATCCCTATTCGATTCAATATAAAATCATCCCGCTCTAGAACAGCTTTATGCGATTTAGCGGAACACGAAGTATCTCCACCAAATCGCATGCTGCTCTGACGGGTTGATTCACTCACAAAATGATGATCTGGCGCAAATGAAATTAGCGTGTCGAGGCAGCCTCACAATATTTATGCTTCTGGCATATATGGCGCCAGTGCAGGCGGGCGAGCTTTACCAGGCCCTGACGGGGGGCGGCGGCTGGCTGGATTTGCGCTATCGCACGGAACTGGTGGATCAGGACAATCTGCCGCGCCATAGCGCGGCTAACACCCTGCGGAGCCGGGCAGGCTACGCCACCGGCAGCATGCACGGCTTTTCGGCGCTCGCTGAAGTTGAATATATTTTCCACATCGGGCCGGAGCGTTTTAATAACGGCAACGCGAAAGGTTCCCGTTATCCGCTTATTGCCGATCCTGACACGGCGGAACTGAACCAGGCGGCGTTGCGTTATGAGGGGCCGCTGCAAACCACCCTGATACTGGGCCGCCAGCGCGTCGTGCATGACAATGAACGCTTTGTCGGCGATGCAGGTTTCCGCCAGAACATGCAGACCTTCGACGCGGTTTCACTGATCAGCCGGTCCGTGCCCAAAACAGAGCTGCGCTATGAATATATCAATCGTGCCAACCGGATATTTGGACGCGAATCTTCTTTTGGCGACTGGAAGATGGATGGCCACGCCTTCAGCGCCGCGTGGCAGGGCTGGCGCGCCGGGAAGCTGACCGGATATGGCTATCTGTTCGACATCGACCCCCGTCCGGATCTGTCCAGCAAGACATTCGGGGCGCGATGGGATGCGCGCAGGATTGATGCGGGCGGCCTGAAGCTTAAATATGCGGCCGAGGCTGCCTGGCAGTCGGACTATGGCAACCATCGCGGGGCCTATGACGCCGGGTATTATTTGTTGCAGCCCAGCATCGCGAGCGGGCCTGTGACATTGACGGCCGGGTATGAAGTTCTGGGCAGCGATGGCGGCCAGGGCTTTTCCACACCCTTGGCGACGCTGCATAAATTTCAGGGATTCACCGATGTTTTCAACACCACGCCGCCGTCGGGTGTGCGTGATCTGATGCTCGATATTAATTATCAGCGGACGGATATTGCGCCCTTTGATGTGCTGCGAATATGGGCGGGCGCACATGATTTTTCGGCGCAAAATGGAGGCGATAGCTACGGACAGGAATATTACGCCGCCGCGGCCATCATGTTTCGGGGCGTGTATACAGAAATAAAAGGCGCAGCCTATGAGGCCGACGGCCTTGGTGCAGACACCCGTAAACTCTGGCTGACGCTTGCAAAAGAATTCTAACCCGCCAGGATCCTTGCGGGAATACAAAGCCCGGCCCGCCTGCGTTTCTTATTGCGAGAAATGCCAACCAACGGGCACTGCAATGATAATCATAACCGGTGAAAGCCGCCTCATGCTGAAGCAAATAATCACCTTCCTGAAAAAATTCTCCGGCGATGGCGCCGCACTGCCTCTCAGGCATGGTCTTCAGGCCGTGGCGCTAGCCGCATTGGGCGGATTTGTCACCGTTTCTGTATTGGCGCTGCTGACCGATCATTTGTCCCTGGCGCTCATTCTTGGCTCGTTTGGCGCTTCCTGCGTACTGGTTTTTGGGTATCCCGATGCGCCATTTTCCCAGCCCCGCAATATAGTGGCCGGGCATCTTGTCAGTTCACTGATTGGTATTGCATTTCTCTCTCTTCTGGGGCTGCAATGGTGGTCAATGGCTCTGGCCGTAGGGGCAGCGATAGCGGTCATAATGCTCGCACGCATTGTGCATCCGCCCGCCGGCTCGAACCCGGTCATCGTATTTCTTATTAAGCCGGCGTGGAGCTTTTTATGGTTCCCAACCCTTTCCGGGGCGTTTCTTCTGGTCGCAGTGGCGTTGATCTATAATAACGCTACACGTCCCGGGAAATATCCTAGATACTGGTGAAACTCGAGGCATGGAGGCTATACTCATTGCCGGGCCTGACAGGAGGAAACCATGACTGAAGCACGTAAGCCTGTTCATAGCGGCGGCTGTCAATGTGGCGCCGTGCGTTTTGCCGTTTATGCCGAACCTCTGCACTCGGCGATATGCCATTGCCGCATGTGCCAGAAAGCTTTCGGATCGTTTTTCGCGCCGTTTGCAGTTGTGGAGCTCGGCCAGTTTGTCTGGACGCGTGGCGGACCAACGATTTTTGCCAGCTCCCAAATTTCCCAGAGGGGATTTTGCAATAAATGCGGCACGCCCTTATCGTGCTTTTCCAATGGCAGCGCGGAAATCAACATCCCCACTGGCAGTTTCGATCACCCGGAAAAGCTGCCGCCCACCTTTCAGGCCGGAATAGAAGGGCGCATGCCATGGTTTGCCGACATGCAGTCCCTGCGCGGCAAGACGACAGACCAGTTGATGCCCAAACAGGTTCTGAAGGAACTGGAGAACCGCCAACACCCGGACCATGACACGCCAGCATGGCCCCCTGAATAAAGCTGAAACAGCCCACAAACAGAGTGAGCTTTTTCAAACAGACCGGCCCATAGCCAGCCATCAAACTCATAACACACCAGAATAAGCCTGTTCTGTACCACGTTCTCATGCGATTCCGCTTGAGCAGCATCTACTCCGGGGGTATAAGGCCCCCTCTTAACAGGCATTCAGGGTTACCAGCATAATGGCGAATAACAGACAGGCAAAAAAGCGCATCCGGCAGACCATCACAAGGACGGCGGTGAATGGAGCGCGGCGCAGCCGCGTCCGCAGCTTTGTGCGCCAGGTAGAGGACGCCATCGCCAGTGGCGACCAGGCCGCCGCCATAGCGGCCCTGAAGGTGGTTGAACCCGAATTGATGCGGGGCGCTCAAAAAGGCGCTATTAAAAAGGGTGCGGCCTCGCGGAAAGTGTCCCGCCTGACTGTCCGTGTGAACTCTCTCGGCACTTAAATGGCGCTGGCGGCGTGTGTCGCCTGATTTACCCTGTCGTTCGTGTGGTTTTCGTTCCGCGGCTTGCCCCAGCGACACCAATCAAGACCTGCCGCCATCCCGGACAACTGTGCTATAAATACAACATGTCTTTTCCTTTTTTCCAGGCCGGCAGGAGCCCTAAATTGAGGATCCCGATATTTTGGTGCGGGGACAAGGCCCGTGTCAAGATCAAGACAAATATCTGCCCCTGACAAAAAGTTTATGGCTCTAAACCTGTTGCACAGTAAATAAGTCCAAGTTACACTGCTTCCGCAGGGCCAAAAACACGTTCGAGCCCGGAATTAATAAAATTATTTATGTATAATTTTAACGGATTGCAATATCTGGCAAGCGCGCTGTTGTCTTTATATTGAAATTATAGAGAATTAGGCATTTTTTACTTGGTTATTTAATAGTAGAAGTGGGTAGTGTTTTGACGGGATCAACAGGATCAGAAGAGCGATGACCGCCGCAACCCCTAAAAATCCGTTGCCGGATGATAACGCTACCCAGGGCTATGCCGGTGATATTGATCCCGGAACCGCCTGGGAAGTGTTGTCAAAAGAGCGCGATGCCGTGTTGATTGATGTACGGACCAAAGCCGAATGGAATTTCGTCGGTATGGCTGATCTTTCATCCGTAGGCAAACAAACTGTCACCAGTGAGTGGCAGAGCCTGCCCGGCATGGCGCGGAATCCCGATTTTGATAGCGAAGTAAAACGGTCGCTGGCGGAACTGAACGCGGGCCCGGACAGCGCTCTGATCGTTATTTGCCGCTCTGGGGCGCGTTCCCGATCCGCCGCAATCAGCCTGACGCAACAGGGCTTCCGGCGATGCTATAACCTTTCGGGCGGGTTTGAAGGCGATCTGAATGTAGATCACCATCGCGGTGGCCGCAATGGCTGGAAATGTCAGGGACTCCCCTGGAAACAGAGCTAAGATACTAAATAACAATAAGTATTTTTCAGTAATTGATATTGCTGAAAGAGCGGTCTAAAAAAGAGATATGGCGGGGGAGCCAAATGTCACAACAAATTCCAGATGCGGATGTGCCTGGAAATTCCACGGATCCATCGCCGCAGACGGTCCCGCCCCTGCCGGAAGATACGCGCACAGGGCCAGGGGGCATACCGGTGCTTGCCGTCGAGGTTTCGCGTCAGTGGGCCCGGGTTATGACCTTATTGCGCAAGGAATTGGGTGAGGCTACCTACCAGAACTGGCTTTGTTTTGTCGGCTGCGATGGCATTGAAGGGGGATGCGCGCTGCTTACGGCGCCCAGCCGTTTCAAAAGGGACTGGATCAGATCACATCTGGGCGATCAGATGCTCAAGGCCTGGAACAACGTAAACGGCCAGGTATTGCGGCTCGATTTTCACGTCCGCGAAGCCGCGTCTGCGCCACCCGCCGCTAATGCCGGCGAAAGTCACTCCAGCCGCGCACCGGCAGAGGCGCGGGCTTCGGCCTCCCAGCCGGGTAGCGAATATCCAGCGGTTGGGAGAGCCGGACAATATGGCCGTATTGGCGCGCCGCTGGATCCCCGCTTTACGTTTGAGGATTTTGTGGTGGGCAAGTCCAATGAATTTGCCCATGCCGCTGCGCGCCGCATCGCGGAAAGTGATGCGCCGCCCTTCAATCCATTATTCCTGCATGGTGGGGTGGGGCTCGGGAAGACCCATTTGATGCACGCCATTGCCCATGCCATCCGCGCCCGGCGCCCGGAACGCAGCGTGTTGTACCTGTCCGCTGAAAAATTCATGTATCAGTTCATCAAGGCGTTGCGCGACAAGGACACGATGCCCTTCAAGGAGGCCTTACGTTCGGTTGATGTGCTGATGGTCGACGACGTACAGTTCATCGGTGGAAAGGGGTCTACCCAGGAAGAATTTTTCCATACTTTCAATGCCCTGATCGATCATCAAAAGCAGCTTGTCATTTCGGCGGACCGGTCACCCTCCGATCTGGATGGCATCGAGGAAAGAATCCGGTCCCGTCTGGGCTGGGGTCTGGTGGCGGACATCCACCCGACCGACTATGAATTGCGTCTTGGAATTTTGCAGGGCAAGGCAGAACTGGCCAGGCGGCAAATGCCGGATCTCGATATCGCCGAATCTGTGCTGGAGTTTCTGGCGCATCGCATCAGTTCAAATGTGCGGGACGTAGAGGGCGCGCTGACACGGGTCGTGGCATTCGCGACGCTGGTGCGCCGCCCGATCACCGTGGATATGGCGCGCGAGGTGCTGCAGGATCTGCTGCGGGCCAGCGAGCGGCGCATTACCATCGACGAAATTCAGCGCAAGGCGGCGGAATATTTCAATATCCGGCTGGCGGATATGTTATCCGCGCGGCGCGCCCGCGCCGTAGCCCGGCCGCGGCAGGTCGCGATGTATCTGGCCAAGCAGCTGACGGCACGTTCCTTGCCCGAAATCGGGCGTAAATTCGGCGGGCGCGACCACACGACGGTCATTCACGCCGTGCGCCGCATCGAACAGCTTCGGGAAAGCGACAGCGCCATGAACGAGGACGTGGAAAAACTGCAACGTTTGCTGCAGGGCTAGAAGCAATTCCTTTTTGGGTTGAATCCGTTGGTTCAATCATAAAAGGAGTTGCCCTAAATTGTCATATAGAACGTGTTTCACGGATCAGACGGCGTCGCCTGAGGTAGTTCTCTCTGATCTGAACATGGTCTGGAATTCCGGCCAAAATTAAGCCGCTTTCGGATGCGATTTTACTGACTGATTCCACGCTCTCTGCTATACTGATTCGCACCTTCACGCCCCTGCCGGCCGGCCTGTCTGATACACGGGCGGAATTTGCGGGAGGCCGCGAACAGGGACGGTTTGAGAATGAAATTCACCATTGAGAGAACGGTTCTGCTGCGTTCCCTGAGCCATGTTCAGAGCATCGTTGAACGGCGCACGACCATACCGATCCTGTCCAATGTTCTATTGCAGGCGGGCGATGCGAGACTGGATCTGACGGCGACCGATCTGGACATGGCGGTGCGTGAATCCGCCGCCGCCGCCGTCACAACACCCGGCAGCACCACCGTGCCCGCCCATACATTGCATGACATTGTGCGCAAATTACCAGAAGGCGCCCAGGTTGAAATTTCTCTGGATGCGGATAGCGGCCGCCTTTTACTGAAGGCTGGCCGATCACAATTTTATCTCTCCTGCCTTCCCGCCGCAGACTTTCCAGCGATGGACCCGGACAGCACCAGCAAAACCTCGGAAGCGGCGACACAGTTCGTCATCGCGGCGGGAGATTTGAAACGCCTGATCGACAAGACGCGCTTTGCGATCTCCACTGAGGAAACCCGCTATTATCTGAATGGCATCTACCTGCATATCGCCAAAACTTCCGGGGTTAATATGCTGCGCGCCGTCGCTACCGACGGGCACCGGCTGGCGCGGGTGGAGCTGCCAGCGCCCAGCGGCGCCGAAGCCCTGCCCGGCATTATTCTGCCGCGCAAGGCGGTGCTGGAGTTGCACAAGCTGATCGACGGCATGAACGGCGATGTGACCGTAAGCGCCACCCCGGCCAAGATACGCTTTGCCTTTGATCAGGTCACCCTGAGCACTAAGCTGATCGACGGAACATTTCCGGATTATAGCCGCGTGATCCCCACCACTAATGACAAGCTGATGGAGGTGGACAACCAGCTTCTCCGGCAGGCGGTGGACAGGGTGTCAACGATTTCGTCCGAAAAATCGCGCGCCGTAAAGGTCAATCTGGGTAAAAACCAGATGATTGTGTCCGTGAGAAATCCGGATCAGGGCAGCGCGACCGAAGAACTTGCCGTCAATTATAGCGCCACGCCGATAGAGATCGGTTTCAACGCGCGCTATCTGCTGGATGTGGCGGCGCAAATCGATGGTGAGAACGCCATATTTGAATTTTGTGACGCGCATTCGCCGGCGCTTATCCGCGACAGCGGCGATGAGTCAGCCCAGTATGTGCTGAT
The DNA here is from genome assembly GCA_009693835.1 of Alphaproteobacteria bacterium. GTDB lineage: Bacteria > Pseudomonadota > Alphaproteobacteria > UBA11222 > UBA11222 > UBA11222. Next base: position 19,522 of record SHWM01000033.1, on the reverse strand, counting down.
GCCCATGCGGGTCGCGTGACGCGATATCCTGTTAGACCGATGATGCCGGGCCAGCCGCATTGAAGTTTGCAGTTTAGGGAATATGCACAATTGTTAGCGCAAACCGTTTTGCCGCATGCTTCGGGTCTGGCGTCCGCCATGGCCGTGCGCTGGCTGAAGGTCACCGATTTCCGGTGTTACGCCCAGGCCAGAATGGACCTGGACGGCCGTCCGGTGGTGCTGACCGGTGAAAATGGCGCCGGCAAGACCAATCTGCTCGAAGCCCTGTCCTTTCTGGCGCCCGGCCGGGGCCTGCGCTGGGCCAGGCTATCGGAAGTGACCCGTATTGGCGGCGGCGCATCCGTCTGGTCAGTGGCGGCAAGCCTGTCAAGCCAGCAGGCGGGCGGCGTCCCCACCCGCATTAGCACGGGTTTGCTGGCCGGAACGGCGGCGGAACGGCGGACAGTGCGCATTGGCGGCGAGACGCAATCCTCCAGCGCCGCGCTGGCGCAATTTCTGTCGGTGATCTGGCTGACCCCCGACATGGACCGCCTGTTTGCAGAGGGCGCCACAGCGCGGCGGGGCTTCTTTGACCGCGTGACTCAGGGGTTTGATGCCGGGCATGGCAAACGGCTTAACGCCTATGAACGGGCGCGCCAGGAACGCAGCCGCCTGTTGCGCGAGGAACTGTCGGGCCATCGTGCTGATCCGTCCTGGCTCGACGCCCTGGAAGCCGCCATGGCGGAACATGGTGTGGCTATCGCCGCCAGCCGGTGCGAGGCCTTGCAGCGGATTTCCCGGGCACTGGAGGCCAATTCGGGCCCCTTCCCGCATGCCCTGCTGGCGCTGGATGGCCTTCTGGAAGACATGCTGGCCTCCACTCCCGCCGTGGATGTGGAAGATAATTACCGCGCCATACTGGCGGCCGCGCGGCGGCGCGACAGGGAAGCGGGCCGCGCCCTTGAAGGCCCGCACCGCAGCGATCTACTGGTCTGGCATGGCGAGACCAGAATGCCGGCGGGCGACTGTTCCACCGGTCAGCAAAAAGCGCTGCTCATCTCTATCGTGCTCGCCAATGCGTGGCTGCTGGCAGAGGGGGGTGCTGCGCCATTACTGCTGCTCGATGAAGTGGTGGCGCATCTCGACGCCAAACGCCGCACGGCGCTTTACGACTTTATCTGCCAGTTGGGGGCGCAGGCCTGGATGACCGGCACGGACAAAAGTCTGTTTGAGGCGATGGGCGCGCGGGCGCAATATTTTACCGTAACGCATGGCGCGGTTCGTGACGCCGCCGCCTGATTAAAGAGCAACGCATGGGAAATGCTGGAATGAGCGGAGAAGTCTCCCGGAACGAACAGGCCGCAAGCGAGTATGGCGCGGAATCGATCAAGGTGCTGCGGGGCCTGGATGCGGTCCGCAAGCGCCCCGGCATGTATATCGGCGACACGGATGACGGCTCCGGCCTGCACCACATGGTGTATGAAGTTGTCGATAACGCGATTGATGAATCGCTGGCGGGCTATTGCGACCGCATTGTGGTTATCCTGCATCCCGATGGCTCGGTCAGCGTATCGGACAACGGGCGCGGCATCCCCACGGAAATTCACAGTGAAGAAGGCGTGTCGGCCACGCAGGTCATCATGACGCAGTTACATGCCGGCGGTAAATTCGACCAGAACTCCTACAAGGTGTCGGGCGGGCTGCATGGCGTTGGCGTGTCTGTTGTAAACGCCTTGTCACAATGGCTGGAAGTGCGGATATGGCGCGGCGGCAAGGAGCACTTCATGCGCTTTCAGCACGGGGTTCCGGATGCGCCGCTATGCATCATCGGTGACGCGCCTGGGCTGAGCGGCACCCTGATCGCCTTTCTTCCGTCTACGGATACATTTACCAAAACAGACTACAGCTTCGAGACGCTTGAGCACCGCCTGCGGGAACTCGCTTTCCTGAATTCCGGTGTGCATATTACTCTGCGCGACGAACGCGGTGTGGAGCCGCGCGAGATCGACCTGGTCTATACCGGCGGGGTCGATGCGTTTGTAAAGTATCTTGACCGGAACAAGTCCAAACTTATTGACAGCCCGATCGCCATTTCCGGCGAGCGTGACGGCGTCATTGTCGATGCCTCACTGTGGTGGAACGACAGCGTGCATGAGAATGTGCTCTGCTTTACCAACAATATTCCGCAACGCGATGGTGGCACCCATCTGGCCGGGTTCAGGGGGGCGCTGACCCGCTGCGTCAACGCTTACGCCAACAGTTCCGGCATGGCAAAAAAATCGAAAGTGCCGCTGACCGGCGATGACGCGCGCGAGGGGCTGACCTGCGTGCTGTCGGTCAAGGTGCCCGATCCGAAATTTTCATCCCAGACAAAGGACAAACTCGTCTCTTCAGAAGTCCGGCCAGCTGTTGAAGGATTGATCAATGACCGTCTGGCGCAATGGTTTGAAGAACATCCGGGCGAGGCGCGCGCCATCATCTCGAAAATCATTGAAGCCGCCGCTGCCCGCGAGGCGGCCCGGCGCGCCCGCGAGCTAACGCGCAGAAAAAGCGCCCTGGATATTTCCAATCTTCCCGGAAAGCTGGCGGATTGCCAGGAGCGCGATCCTGCGAAGTCCGAAATTTTTCTCGTCGAGGGGGATTCCGCGGGCGGTTCCGCCAAGCAGGCCCGTGATCGCTCCAACCAGGCGGTGCTGCCGTTACGCGGCAAGATATTAAATGTCGAACGCGCCCGGTTTGATAAAATGCTGGCCTCGAATGAAATCGGCACCCTGATTACCGCCCTGGGCGCGGGCATTGGGCGCAATGATTTCAACATTGAAAATACCCGCTATCACAAGATCGTCATCATGACGGATGCCGATGTTGACGGGGCGCATATCCGTACCCTGCTGCTGACGTTCTTCTACCGGCATATGCCTCAGCTTATTGAGAAAGGCTATCTCTATATTGCGCAACCGCCGCTTTACAAGGTCAGCCGCGGCAGTTCGGAGCAATATCTGAAAGACGAAAAGGCGATGGAGGATTATCTGATCGCCAGCGGCGTAAAGGACGCGGTGCTGCATCTGCATGATGACAGCCAGCGGGCCGGGCATGATCTTCAGGAGCTGGTCGAACATGCGCGCGGCATCCGCGCCATATTGAACCATCTGCCGCGCGGCAAATATCCGGATTTCATCATTGAACAGGTGGCGATCGCCGGGGCGCTGCAGCCAAATATACTCGCTGAGCCAAACGAGGCGCTGCGCCTGGCGCAAGCGGTGGCCGAGGCGCTGGACCAGAATACCGCCGAAGAAGACCGCGGCTGGCAGGGAGAAGTAACCAGCACGTGCGGCCTGCGCTTTTTCCGTGACGTGCGCGGGGTGCGCGAGGCCTATGAGATCGACGCCCCGTTGCTGGCCAGCGCCGAAGCCCGAAGGCTGAATGCCGAAGTGCCGGAATTACAGGCGGTCTTCCGCCGCTCGGCCACCCTGCGCCGCAAGGACACGGAATACGCCATTGCCTCGCCTACGGCGCTGTTTGAAACCATCAAGCAGATCGGTTCTCAGGGGATGAGCATCCAGCGCTATAAAGGCCTTGGCGAAATGAACCCGGAGCAATTATGGGAAACCACGCTGGACCCGCGGGTGCGCACTTTGCTGCAGGTCAAGGTGGATCATTTCGATACGGCCGACGATCTGTTTTCGCAGTTGATGGGGGATGTGGTCGAAACGCGGCGTCAGTTCATTTACGACAATGCGCTGAAAGTATCCAATCTCGATGTCTGATCCGGCCGGCAATCCCGCCAGCTATATCCTGACCGTTTCCTGTCCGGACAAGGTCGGCATTGTAGCGGCCGTAGCGGGGTTCTGGCGGAAAGCGATCTGTTCATTACGGATTCACATCATTTTGGCGATCCCGGCACCCGGCATTTTTTCATGCGCACCGCGTTTGAAGCGGCGAACTCTGAATTGAACCAGGCCGCCTTCGCCATCCGGTTTGGGCCTGTCGCCACGCGGTTCGCCATGCACTGGAGCCTGCGTGATTGCGCGCTGCGCCCTTCGGCTCTGATCATGGTGTCGAAATCCGATCACTGCCTGAATGATCTGCTGTACCGCCACCGCACCGGGGCCCTGCCCGTGCATATCCCGGCCATCGTCTCCAACCATATGAATCTGGCGTCATTGGCGGAATGGCCCCGGATTCCGTTCCTGCATGTGCCGGTCAGCCAGGCAGGCAAGGCCGAAGCGGAAGCGCGGCTGCGCGACATCATCGCGCAGACCAAGGCGGATTTTGTCGTGCTGGCGCGCTATATGCAGATTTTTTCGCCCGAATTATGCAAGGAGCTGGAAGGCCGCGCGATCAATATTCATCATTCCTTCCTGCCCAGTTTCAAGGGGGCGCAGCCTTATCAGCAGGCGCATAAACGCGGCGTCAAGCTGATCGGGGCGACGGCGCATTTCGTCACCCCTGATCTCGATGAGGGGCCTATCATCGAGCAGATGGGGGAGCGCATAGACCACAGCTATACGGCAGAGGGGATGGCCGCCGCCGGCCGTGATGTCGAAAGCCAGGTGCTGGCCCGCGCCGTGCACTGGCTGGCAGAACAGCGCGTCTTCCTTAACGGCAACAAGACGGTGGTGTTCCGCTAATTCAATAATATGGATTAGGACTTCCAGGGAATATTGGCGCTTTTTCCGCCGCGGTTTCTTCTTTTCTAAAACGGGTGCAGGATTGGCTGGTTCTTTACAGGCCCCCCCAGACCATGTTTTACGGATCAGATGGAATCGCCCGTGGCAATCCCGTCTGATCCGTAAAACATGGTCTATATAATAATTTAGAGCAATTTTACCTTTTTAGACTGAACCAACTGGTTCAGTCTAAAAAAGAATTGCTCTAGCACATGGGACGCATATGACACAGGCGCAGGACCGCGGCCCTCCCTTCCCGCAAGGCTTAACAGAGCCGGCCGTCATCCAGTTCTCGCAAACCGGGAGCATATGCACTGCCAGCGCCCGGGGGCAGTGGACTATTTCCGGACTGGCGGAGCCGGATATGGCCCTGAGGCATTGGCAGCCAGAAAAGACGCAGAAAGTAGTTTTCGATCTTGGCACGCTGGCGCGCCAGGACACGGCAGGGGCCTGGATATTGCACCGCGCCCGCCGGGATTTGCGCTCAAAAGGGATCGACGCCGAATATACAAATGTACAGTCCGAACATGCCGCCCTGCTGGCCCGTGTGGGTATGAATGACCAGCCCGCTGCGATAGAGCCGCCGCGATCCGGCACGCTGCTGATGGCGCTGTCGGAAATCGGCCGGGGCGTTTCTGAAGCCTTCATGGAAGGGCGCGCGCTGCTGGGATTTCTGGGGCTGACCATGGCCACCCTGGGCCGCACCATTGCCAACCCGTCCAGTATGCGGTGGACCCCGCTGATCTACCATATGGAAGCCATCGGCTTGAACGCCGCGCCCATCGTCGCGCTGATATCGTTTCTGATCGGGGTGGTGCTGGCCTATCAGGGCGCCACCCAATTGCGCCAGTTCGGCACCGAAATATTCACCGTGGAACTGGTGGCGATATCCGTTCTGCGTGAAATCGGCATCCTGCTGACGGCAATCATGGTGGCCGGACGTTCCGGCAGCGCCTTCACGGCGCAGATCGGCTCCATGAAGCTGAACGAGGAGATCGACGCCATGCGCACGCTGGCGCTGGATCCGGTGGAAATGCTGGTCCTGCCGCGCGTTCTGGCCGTGATACTCGTCCTGCCGATGCTTGGATTTATCTCGGACATGATGGGGCTGTTTGGCGGCGGGGTCATGTGCTGGCTGGTGCTGGACATCAACCCGGCGCTGTTTCTGCAACGGCTGCATGAGTGGGTGCCGCTGGCGCATTTCTGGGTGGGGCTCATCAAGGCCCCGTTCTTCGCCCTGATGATCGGACTGATCGGGTGCTATGAAGGGCTTCAGGTGGAAGGCAGCGCCGAATCTGTAGGGCGCCTCACCACTAAATCGGTGGTAGAGGCGATATTCATGGTTCTGGTGCTGGATGGCGTATTTTCCATATTTTTTGCGGTGATCAAATTTTGAGGGACGCCTCCAAAATCGAAAGTGTTATCTCGATCCGGGGTTTGCGCACCGGCTTTGGCGATCACATTATTCATGACGCGCTGAATCTGGATGTCTTCAGGGGGGAGGTGCTCGGCATCGTCGGCGGGTCTGGCACCGGAAAATCCGTTCTTCTGCGCACGATCATTGTACTCAACCGTCCCCTTTCCGGGACCATCCGGGTTTTTGGCCAGGATATGGCAAACCTGAGCGCCACGGAAAGATTGGCTATTGAAAGGCGCTGGGGGGTTCTGTTTCAGAATGGCGCCCTGTTTTCTTCAATGACAGTGGCTCAGAACATCATGGTCCCCATGCGCGAGCATCTGGCGCTGCCAGATGCCCTAATGAATGAAATTGCCGCCATGAAAATCGCCATGGTGGGTTTGCCCCCGGACGCTGGCGCGAAATATCCATCAGAATTGTCAGGTGGCATGCGCAAACGCGCCGGCCTTGCGCGCGCCCTTGCCCTGGACCCGGAAATCGTGTTTTTGGATGAACCTACCGTCGGGCTGGACCCTATCGGCGCGGCCGCATTTGACGCCCTGATCCGCGACATGCGCGAGGCGCTGGACCTCACAGTGTTCATGGTCACACATGATCTGGATAGCCTGCACGCCATCTGTGATCGCATTGCCGTACTGGCGGAAAAACATGTTATCGTCGCGGGCGGCATGGATGCGATACTAAACTGCGATCATGCGTGGGTCAGGGAGTATTTCCACGGCCCCAGGGGGCGGGCGGCGGTTCAGGCGAATAGATAGGCACGGAAGGAAACGCGGGCAAATCACGTACTGATTGGCGCCTTCACGCTGGCGGTCATTGCAGCGGCGTTCGGCTTCATTCTATGGCTGGCCAAAACCGAGATCGATCAGAAATTCGCCTATTACGACATACTCTTTGAAGGCTCGGTCACGGGCCTGAATGTCGCAGGTGACGTGCGCTATCAGGGCGTGCGTGTCGGTCAGGTCAAGGATGTCCGCATTTACGAGAAAAATTCCAAACTGGTCAGGGTGCGCATTGAAATTGACGCCAACACGCCCGTTAATGCCGGCTCTCAGGCAAGTCTGGAATTCTTTGGGATAACCGGGGTGCTGTTCGTTCAGATCAGCAGCGGCAGCCCCGGCGCGCCTCCATTGGTCAAACAGGCAGATCAGGAAGTTCCCGTTATTGCATCGGGAAAATCCAGCCTGGAGGAACTTTTCTCCGGCGCGCCCCGGTTGCTGGACAATGCAGCCGTATTGCTGGACCGCCTGAACAGGCTGGTGGACGATGAAAACCGGAAATCCATTTCAGCCATTCTAAAAAACGCGGAAACGGTAACCGGCGGCGTTGCCGGCAAGCGCGAAGAAATCAGCGAGCTTATTCATAACGCCAATAAAATGAGCAGGGATTTTTCGGAAGTGTCCGGCAATCTGAATGCCCTCACGGCGCGTCTCGACAGATTAAGTATCCAGGCTGAAACCACGCTGAATTCAGATGTGCATAATTTTTTGCGGGAAGCTACAGGCCTGACCAGAGATATAAACGGCATCGTCAGGGATAATAAAGACGCCATCGACAATTTTGGCGATCGGGGCCTGCGCGAATTTGCCTCATTTGTGGTGGAAGCCCGGCAGCTTGTCACCACACTGGACCGTGTGGCGCAGCGTCTTGAAAGCGATCCGGCCAGGTTTTTTCTGGGTAATTCGGCTTCGGAGTATGAAGCCCCGTGAGCCCAATGATCGGGCATATGGCAAAGTTTGTCTCCTGCCTGGCGCTGTTGGCAGGATTGTCCGCCTACGGATTTAAGCTGCCAGGAAGCGGTCCAGCGCCAAACACATATGATCTGTCGCCCAAAAGCACTTTTGACGCGGCCCTGCCAGAGGTCAAACTGCAACTGGTTATTGAGGAACCGAGTTCCGCCCGGGGCATTGACACGGATCGCATCTCCCTGCGCCCCTCACCGCTGGAAATCAAATATTTCGCCGGTGCGCGCTGGGGCGACCTGGCGCCCCGGATGGTTCAGATTTTGATGGTGGAATCTTTTGAAAATACGGGAAAGATTGTGGCCGTGGGCCGGCAGTCGATCGGACTGCGGCCGGATTTCAGCGTCAAAAGCGATCTGCGGGAATTCCAGGCGGAATATTTTGATTCAGGCGGGCTGCCCCAAATCCACGTGCGACTCAATGTAAAGCTCATCAAAATGCCGGAAGCGCGGATTGTGGCGTCGCGGACTTTTGATGAGATCCTGCCCGGCACAGGTAAGGAAATCACCGCACTCGTGCAGGGATTTGACGAAACCCTGGCCAAAGTGATACGAAAATCCGTAGAGTGGACCCTGCGCGAGGTCGACGCGCAATCCCGCGACCCGCGGAAGGAATAACAGGCCCATGGCGGAGCCGCTAGCTTATGGCCGGGGGGTGCCGATCCCATCGCGGGCCGAGCTGGCCTATCTGCGCCGTGGCATAAGCGAACCAGGCGGAAAACTGCCGCTGTTTGACCGTCGCGGGCAGGAAATCAATCCGGCCATTATCCAGATATGTATCGGTAATGGGTGGGCGGAACACTGGTTTGCAAACCCGCTAAAGCCCGACTGGCTGGTATGCCGTTTGACCCAAAAAGGGCGAGAAATAGTTCAAGCCTACAGGCCATCTTATGGCAATGGCGATTAGGCGCAATTAAGGTCAAACGAGATGGCAACACTGATTGCGGCAGGATTGTTCTTTATTGGTATCCATATTTTTATTTCCAGCACCCCTCTGAGGGGCTGGATTGTGCAGCGCACGGGAGAGCGGGTCTATCAGGCTGCATTTTCTGTCCTGTCATTAACGGGAATCGGCTGGCTGATCTGGGCCTATCGCGCAGCGGACCGCATCGCCTGGGGGGCGCCGCCCACAGCCGTCACATTCCTTGCCGTCATGTTTTCCATGGCCGGGTTGTGGCTCGCATTTATAGGGGTTTTCAGTTCCAACCCAACAAGCCTGGGGCAGGAAGGGCTGGTGGGGGCTGGAGAGGCTGCGCGCGGCATCATCCGGATTACCCGCCATCCGTTCATGGTGGGATTTGCGGTATGGGCGCTGTCACATATGATTCTTAATCCGGATATCGCATCATCGGTATTTTTTGGCACATTCCTGGTACTTGCGGCACTGGGGCCATGGCTGATTGACACCAAGAAAGCCCGTATGCTGGGCGAGCGCTGGACAGCTTTCACCAGCGCGACCTCTATCGTACCGTTCATGGCCATATTTCAGGGACGTGGCCGTTTTGTCTCTACCGAGATCGGCTGGTGGCGTCCATTGGCGGCGCTTCTGGCCGTGGCCTTGCTAATTTATTTTCACGGCAGTCTGTTTGGCATCAAACTGCTTTAGTTGAACATCGCGTCGATATCGCTTTGATCAGAACTGCTGGAGGCCGAGACCGCCTGCACCGGCATTGGGGCCCTGGCTGTGGCCGGCGGCTTTCCGTTCACAGCAATTTTTTCAACTTCCGCTTTTTCAACTTCCACCGGCTCCTCAGCGCTTATCCGGCTGACAGGGGGCATTCCGTCTCCCATCAGTGCGTCAACTTCATCCTGATCCCGGCCTTCGCCCTTTAATTGGGGTCCATTGAGAATCAATTCGCGTTTGCGTTTCTCATTCGCGGTCTCTTCCTCGTTGCCGGGGTCCAGGCCATCCAGACCTTCGACAAGTTTGGCAACCTTGCCCAGACGTGATTCAATATAGGTGAAAGTCTCGACGACCTTGCTGATGCGCTGGCCCGTAATGTCCTGGAACGAACAGGCTTCAAAAATGCGCATCACGGCATCGTTTATATGCTCCTGATAGGCCTGCATGTCACCCATGTCCAGCGCCATGATTTCCTCCGCCGCCTGCATAATGGTATTGGTGGCGGATTCCGTTGCTTCGACAATCGCGTCCAGTTCCATCCCCGCGCGCGGGATATGCTCCTCGCTGAGATCTGCTGGCTGAAGGGAGGCGATGTCCCTGCGGGCCTGATCGATATATTTGGAAAGTTCTGCAAACTCCGTATAGATATTCGTATTAATGGACGAGAAATACGCCTGCATTGTCGAGATTAGAATACCTGTTACCGACGCGACATCCACCAACGTAATACTGCGCTCATCCCTGCTGCGCAACAGATGCACCAGCTCGTCAAGACGTCTTGGCAATTCCGCGGTGTTGAGCGTCATACTGTTCCCCAGTTCAGACTGATATATGCCGATTCACTGATATTTCAGAATTCGCCCAAAACGGACGCCATCTTTCCTTTAACGTCGCCGCATTAAAAGGTTTCACGATGTAATTGTTCACGCCCGCCTTTTTTGCCGCCACGACGTTTTCGGTCTTGGATTCGGCGGTCACCATGATAAAGGGCGTTTCCTTGAGCCGGTCATCCGCCCGCACTTCCTTCAGCAGCTCATAACCGGTCATCGGCTCCATGTTCCAGTCCGAGAAGATAAGGCCATACTGCTTTGAACGCATCTTGGCGAGGGCCGCCGAACCATCCTCGGCCTCGTCAACATTTTCAGAGCCCAGTTGCTTCAACAGATTACGGATGATGCAGATCATCGTCTTGTAATCGTCAACGACAAGCACCTGCATTGATAAATCAACACCCATGATATCTTCCTCGGTCTGAAATCGTTAACAGTCAGGCATGGCAAATGGGCATTTACGGCCATTCGCTCCCGTCGCATGACAATAGAAGACTTTCTTGAAGAAACGGTTAATTGCCCGCGTGTGCAGCATTAATTTTCGTTGACGGGGCTTGCGGGGCCCGTACCGGGCGTGTGCGCCCTTGAGGGGGAACCCTTAGTAGTGTAAAGCTTTTTGGTCATTAGTCTGGTTTGAAAAAGATTGAAGAAGGGCTAACATGCGCCTGGTGCAGGACATCAATGAATTGCCAGCCGAATGCCGGGGCGCCGTTGTCGCCATCGGCAATTTTGATGGCGTGCATTTGGGGCACCGCGCCGTGCTGGCGCAGGCGGCGGATATCGGCAAATCCAGGGGCCGTCTGCTGGGCGCGCTCGTTTTCGAGCCGCATCCCCGGGAATTCTTTCAGCCCGGCGCCCCGCGCTTCCGGCTGACCCCGCTGCCGGAAAAGGCCAGGCTGCTCGCTGAACTGAAGATTGATCTGCTGTATGTCGAGCGTTTTGACGCCGAGATGGCGGCCCGCCCGGCGCAGGATTTTGTCTCGCGTGTGTTGGTGGCGGGATTGGGGGTCGGCCACATCGTCGTTGGCTATGATTTCCGTTTTGGCCAGAACAGGGAAGGCGATGTGGCCTTTTTGACCCGCGAAGGCGCAAAAGCCGGATTTGGCGTCAGCATCACGGGCGCCGTCAACGCCAGTTCCTCGGGGGAGGTCTATTCATCCTCCCTCATCCGGGAGCATCTGCGCGAAGGGCGTCCACGCCACGCCGCCGAACTGTTAGGCCATTGGTGGAGGATTCTTGGGCCGGTATTACCCGGCGACCAGCGCGGGCGGACTATTGGCTTTCCCACCGCAAATATACGCATGAATGATTGCCTGGAGCCCTGCCATGGCGTCTATGCCGTGCGGGTCGAGGTGCCGGACGAGCCGGGCGCCGGTCTCTATGATGGCGTAGCCAATCTGGGCCTGCGCCCAACTTTCGATAAAAAGGATGTGATGCTGGAAGTGAATCTGTTTGGATTTTCCGGCGATCTGTACGGCCGCGTGTTAGGCGTCAGCTTTGTGGAGTTTATCCGGGCGGAACGCAAATTCGATGGAATTGAAAGTTTGAAGGCCCAGATAGATACCGACGCAGCTGCCGCCGCAGAATTACTGCGGCGCCCGCACAATGCCGTCCATGCGTTTAAAGATGTGACTGGACAGACCCGCTAGAGCAATTTTACCTTTTTAGACTGAACCAGCTGGCTCAGTCTAAAAAGGTAAAATTGCTCTAAATAATCATATAGACCATGTTTTACGGATCAGACGGGATCGCCATGGGCGATTCCATCTGATCCGAACATGGTCTAGATCGAGGCCTTGATCCATTCCTCGATTTTTCCCTTTGGAATGGCACCCACCTTGGTGGCGGCGACCTGACCATGCTGAAAAATCATCATGGTGGGAATGCCGCGCACGCCATATTTCGCCGCCATGCCGGGATTATCATCCACGTTCAGCTTCGCGACTTTCAGGCCCTTCATCTCGTTTGACAATTCTTCCAGGGCAGGCGCTATCTGCTTGCAGGGGCCGCACCATTCGGCCCAGAAATCCACCAGCACCGGGCCGTCGGCGTTGAGTACGTCTTTTTCAAAATTGGCGTCGGTAACGGTGGTCGTGGTCATGTCAGGTTTCCTTGAATCACAATATAAGTTCTAATCTAGGAACTGGCGATGGCAGCGTCAAGTATCCCCTCCGCCAGCGGCATCAAAAGGGGAATATCCGTCCATATCAGGGCGCACCTTACCAGATGATCCGGATAGATCAGGCGCAGGGCCGCCCGGTAGGCGGCCATTTGCCGCAGATAGATGTCGGGAACGGCCTGCATGGAAATGGGCGGCGGACGGTGGGTTTTGAAATCCACAATCAGTATTTCCCGCTCTGAAATCAGCAGCCGGTCGATTTGCCCTGAAATCGCCACGCCGTTCCCCAAAGCGGGAACCAGACCGGCAAGGGGCACCTCGGCACGGCTGCCCGGGCCAAACACCGCGGCGAATTCCGGGAACTCCAGTACTTTCAGGGCCTGCCCCGCAATTTCCTCTATGGCCGGTCCTGAAAGGCCCAAACCGGGCTGCGAAAGATAGCGGCTCGCAGCGGCCCGGCGCACGGCTGGATCTAAATCTGGAAGATGTTGCAGCAATAGATGGATCAGCCGTCCGCGTTTGAAAGGATCATCCGCCGCGCCGCTACGCCGGGGCGAGAACACCTGGCCCGTGTCCACCCCCAGCCGCGATGGCGCCAGGGGGCGCATCGGGATGGACTCATCCGGAGCAGGCCTCCGCGCCCATGCGGGCAGTGACACGGCAACCCTCGGCAACGCCGCAGCGGGGGAAGCTGGCGGCGCCGCATGGCCGCCGGAAATATGCAGGCCTTCCTCGCCCCATGGCAGGACGCAGGTTTGCGCCTGTGGCTCCAGCGCCGTTTTAATCAGATTGTACCAACACTCCGCAGGCGGTTCATGCGCGCCCTTATACCCGCCGATGAACAGCCAGTCCTTGGCCCGCGTCATGGCGACATAGAGCAGGCGGCGATATTCTCGCGCCTGCGCCCGTTTCATCTGTTCCCTCATTTCGGCAGTTTTTGGATCATCACGATCCTTGCGCACCGGCCATACAAAAAAATTCCCCCCCCGCACCGGAATGAATTTTGGCGTCAGTCTGCCATCCGGCATGGAGCAGGTATCCGGCAGATAGATGACGGGCGCTTCCAGACCCTTGGCCCCATGCACCGTCATTACCCGTACGGCGCCCGCGCCCTGTTCCAGATCGCGCTTGATATGGGTTTGCGCCGCCGCCAGCCAGTACAGAAAACCTTGCAGGCCCGGCACATGCTGGCGTTCATAGTGTTGCGCCAGCGACAGGAATTCATCGATCGGATCGTTGGCGTCGGCCCCAAGGCGCGACAGCAGCCGGGCGCGGCCACCCAGCGGACCCAGCAGATGCGCAAAAAATTCATAGGGCGGGACACTATCGGCACGCGCCCGCAATTCAGTCAGAAGCGCCACCGCATCCTCAAACGCCCCGCAGGCGCCCCGGCGGCTTCGCAGCCTGTCCCACAATGACATCCCATTGCGGTCAAAGGCCAGGTCAAATAACTGCTCCTCCGTCACATCGGCCAGAGGAGAGCGCAATATCACCGCCAGGTTCAGATCGTCTTCCGGCATCAGGACAAAATGCCCGACAGCCATCAGATCCATCACCGCAAGCTGATCCAGCAACTGCATCCTGTCGGCGCCCGCCACCGGAATGTGGCGCAGTTTCAATTGCCGGATACATTCCTCAAAAAACTCATTCCGTGTGCGAACCAGCACGATGACGTCGTCCGGCACCACCGGTTTTTGAGTCGCGGGCAGAACTGGGCCATCGCGCAGCAGGCCCGCAATATGTTCCGCCACCCGCACCGCCATCTGCGCGCGCGGGCTGGAACGCGGGGCCGCATCGACGGGCGCATCCCATGGCTGGGGCGGTGCGTCCGGCATGTGCCCGATGGCCGGCCAGATTTCCACAAGCCCAGGTCGACCCGCCCGCCGCGCGATATGCCGCACCGCGGCGTCATCCGCCGACAGTCCATCGCGCGCCAGTGGATTGGCGAACACGCAGTCAATGGCGCCAAGCACTTCAGGCGTCGAACGGTACGATTCCAGCAGGGCAATATCGCGCCACCGCAGCCCCGCCGCCTCCGCCTGTGCTGAAAAAATATGGCGCATGGCGGCGAATGAGGCCGGATCGGCGCCCTGAAAACTGAAGATGGACTGTTTTTCATCGCCTACCGCAAACAGAGTGCGCGGCCCCAAACCCTGATTTTCGCGCGCCTCGCCCCGCCCCGTCTGTCCGGAAAAGAAATCGCCGCTCAGATGACGGATAATCTCCCATTGCTCGGGGCTGGTGTCCTGGGCTTCATCCACCAGAATATGGTCCAGCCCCTCGTCCAGCTTGTAATGCACCCACGCCGCGCCGGAATTTTTTAGAACATGCAGGACATGATCGATCAGATCGTCATAGTCCAGCGCCGCGCGCGCCTGTTTGAGTTTCTGATATTCGTTTCGCACCGCCGCGCCCGTCCGCAACGCCGCCATGCTGGAGAGCGCAACATCCTGTGCGCGCAGTATCTGCACCGCTGCATACACCCGGCCCTGCTCACGCAGCAGAATGTCCAGTGCGCCGGGATCGGATTTTTGCGCCGCCTTGGTAATGATATAGCGTTCTGCCGAAGGGGTGTCATTCTGGTTCAGAAACACCTGCCGGTAATCCTCAAATCCGGCGATCGCATCCGTGCCGCCCAGATACAGCAGAAGGGTGTTCGCGCGCTTTTTGTCGGAATCGGAGCCTTGCTGTAATGCGCGGACGGCGCGCCGCAAATCTTCCACCGGCAGCCCCCGCACCAGGATGGTGATGATTTCATCCCTTTGCCGCAAATCCGTGACGCCAAGCCATGCCAGCAGCGCGGCGCGCGTCTTCTCGAGGGTTTCCTCATCGCCCGCGCGCTGCAACCGCAGGGCTTCGTCCGCCAGCCGGATAAATTCACCCTCATCAATCAGCCGCACCAGTTGCTCAAGCGCACTGCCCAGCACCGGATTTTCTCCCGTCTGCGCGCGGGCCAGCACCTGTGTCCGGGCCTGGGCGCGCAACTCAAACGCGCTGCGGTCATCCAGCACTTCGAAATGCCGCGCCACCCCGGCCTCGAGCGGAAACCGGCGCAACAGGCTCTCACAAAATGCGTGGATGGTGCGGATCTTCAGGCCACCCGGCGTTTCCAGCGCGCGGGCAAACAATTTTCGCGCCTGACGCAGCGCGGCGTCATCAAATTCACCTCCCTGCAGGCCGCGCAAATTCTGCTGCAACTTCTCATCGGTAAATGTCGCCCAGTCGCCAAGCCGTTTAAACAGCCGCGCCTCCATTTCCGCCGCAGCAGCCCTGGTAAAGGTGACGCACAGAATATGGCCTGGATCGGCCCCGCTCAGCAGCAGCCGCGTCACGCGATCGATGAGGACATGGGTCTTGCCGGCGCCCGCATTGGCGCTGACCCAGACGCTGGCGGCGGGGTCGGCGGCCTCACGCTGCCCGGCCGCGGCCTGTGTTTCAACCACGGCGCTCATTCCTCTTCACCATTGTCCGCGCCGGACCATTCCCGCACCCGCGCCAGATGATCATAATCGCCGGACGCGCGCAGGAACATGGGCGCGCGGCGCGAGACATAGGCCGTGTCCGGATGATCAAAACTGCCGATCAGCCCGCACAGACCCTTCCAGGCCGCATCGATGGTTTCCAGCGGGATTTCCCTTTCCGCACCTGCCGGGTCAATGCCGCGAATACGCAACAGGGACAGTTTCGCAATTTCCGCGGGTCCAATGCCTTCAAACCCGCCATTCTGCGCAATCGCCCCTTCCAGCGGCAATTGCGGTGCAAAACCGGCCTTGATCTGCTTGTCCGTCGGATTGCTGCCGGTTTTGTAGTCATAAATCGCCAGCCCGCCCGACACCGTGCGATCAATACGGTCGGCGATGGCCCGCACGGTGAACGGCCCGGCGGGCGCCATAAACTCCCTGGCGCCCTTCACTTCCAGAGCCGCCGGAACCTCACCTTTCTGGCGGTTCTGCATATCCCAGTTAAGGAACCAGTCGGAAATATCGTCAAAGCGCGGCTTCCAGAAGGCCCGCATCCCGGGCCGTGACAGCAGTGCGTCAAAATAGCCGCGTCCTATTTCGCGCAAGGCGGCAAGATCATCCAGCCGCAACTTTTCCGGATGTGAACGGACGAATTTTTCCAGTATCTGATGCATTACCGTGCCCCGATCGGCCGCGCCAATTTCCGTATCCAATGGATCGAGCACCCGCAGACCCAGTATGCGCCGGGCATAAATCGCGTAAGGATCGCGGATCAGGGTGGCAATGTCCGTCACCGCCAGATTGCGCGGACGGGCGGCAACGGGCGGGCGAGGACGCGGCGGCGTTACCGCCGCCGCCCTGGAAGGCGCGTCCAGAAGCTGCGCAAATTCCAGCCATGGCGCCGCGCCGTCCAGGCGGAACGCCTCGCCAATCCCGGTCAGCAGATTTTCAAGGCGCAGCCACCAGCGCGAGGGTGCGGCTGGCGCGCCTTCCTGCCTGCGGGAGCGTGTCAGGATCACATCCGGCCCGGACGCGGCCTGCACAAAATCATGCGCCGCCAGTCCGATGCGGCGCTCTGGCGCGGGCAGGCCAAACCGCAGGCGCATTGGGCGGCTGAGCCATGGATCCACGTTGGCGGTGGCGGGCCACACACCTTCATTCAGCCCACCCAGAATGATCCGGCTTGCCTGTTGCAGGCGCGCTTCCAGCGGCCCCCAGATGAACAGCCTTGGATGCTGGCCATAGCGCGGACGCACGGACTGCCCTTCCAGCAGCGCATCCAGCAATGCCGGAAAACTGGCGGGCGGCAGCGGCCCGCAAAGCGCTGCATGTTCGCGCAGTTCGGAAAAGAAACGCGCCGCCGCCTCGCCGTCCTCGCCGCGCCACAAACGCGCCACCCCGGATGCCTCATCGGTAGCGGCGAAATTTTCGGCTGATTCCAGAAGCGCGTCAATATAATCTGTAAGCGGACATATATCCTGTTGCGCGCATCCTGTCAGCGGACCGGCGCATGCGGCAAGCTGTTGCACATAGGGATCGCCCGCGCCAAGTGAACTGCGTTCATATAATCCCATAATTCCCGGCGCCGGGCGCGAACCGCGCAAATTGAGACGTTCAAACACCCGCGTCATGCGCCGCCAATGAACAGGGGGCATCCCCGCCGCCGCCAGAGGATGTTTGTTCGCCGCTAACAGGGGAACGGGCGCAAAATCCTCAGCGGCCATTACCGCCAGCGCCCGGATAAACACCAGCGTTTCAGTCTGCGACAGCGGGACGCCCGCAGAATCATTCGCTTCAATTCCCCAGCGGCCCAGTTCGACGGCGACACGCCGCGCCAACCCCCGATCGGGCGTGACCAGCGCTGCGGTCTTGCCCGGGGTTTCCAGAACCTCCCGCATGGCCAGCGCGATGGCGGCGGCCTCTTCACGCAGGGCCGGGGCTTCAATGCGCTGGAAACCCTGTAACGCCTGCGGCAGTTCAGGCCGCAATTTATCCGCCGCCCCGCGCCACGCATCGGTTGTTTCGGCGGGGCGCAAGGCTTCACTCAACAAGGCGGTCCGGGCGGGGTTTGCGGTATAATCATGTCCTGTCCATACGCGCACCTGGTCACGCTCCACCCCCAAACGCCGTAACAGGCGCGCCAGGCCATATTGCGGATGCCCCTCCTCCAGGCATTGCCAGCTTTCTGTATCCAGGCCCAGATCCAGACCCGGCAGCACTAGCATGCCCTGCGGCATTTGCGCGATGATTTCCATCAGCCGCGCCGTTGCCGGAACACTGCCGGTCGAGCCCGCGGCAATCACCGGGCCGGGGGGCGGATGAGCCAGCCAGCGTTCGCCCAACGTGCGCAGCAAGGCGTTGCGGTGCGCCGCCGGATCCAGTGCGCCTTCCTCGCGCAATATTTCGGGCCAGGCCGTCGTAATGATTTTCAGAAATTCCAAAGTTTCCTGCCAATGCGCCGCAAAACTCTCGGGCGCCAGGGCGCCGAGCACCGTCTGCTGAAGCTGTTCCGCCAGCTGCTCGGTCTGAATTTGATCGAGGAAACGCGCAAGTTCGGCAGCCAGACGGGCGGCAGCGGCCGGCGGGTACGGCGCGCCACGCGTCCTGCCCCAGGCCTGGATCAGCTGCATCAGCAGAAATTGCCGGCGCAAGGGGGCGATCGGCGGCGGCAGGTCGAGCACGCCGTCGCCTGGGCCGTCCCCGCCTGCCCCCGCGTCAAAGGCCAGTTCCTCCGCATCCATATCACCCAGCGGACGCATCTGCGGCAACAGCATGGCCGCGCCGCCGCCTACCCGCAAAAAGGCATCGCGCATCGCGCGCACGGCCCGCCTTGTGGGCAGAAGAATGATCAGTGTACTGAGCGACAGCGGATCATCATCCGCGTATCTGGAAAGAATGCCCTGGGCCAGCGCATCCGCGAATGGAACCCCGGCGGGGATCGTATAGATTGCGGGTATGCGTTCCGCTGCCACGATCAGGCGCTGTTCAAATAATTTTCTGCTGCGGCAAGCGCATCCGGCGTTCCGGTATGAAACCAGCGCGCATCCAGTTCCATGCCAAACAGGCGGCCCGCCTGTTCGGCCCGGTCCCATAGCTGGACCGTCGAAAACGGCCCCTGCGGCGAGTCTGCAAATAGACGCGGGTGCGCAATCTGCACGCCGGTATAGGCATAGGGCGCTTCGACTTTCGCGCTGTTGCGGCGGAGGGCGCCATCGCCGGTCATGAAATAATCGCCCGGCCCCTCAAAATGGCTGGCATTGCCCAGCGGCGCCAGCAGGAGCAGGGCGTCCATGCGGGCCTCGTCCCAGACCTCCGCCATACGGTGAAATATCCGTCCCCCGTCCGCACGCCAGAAACTGTCACAATTATGTACGAAAAAAGCCTGATCCCCGAGTAGTGGCAGCGCCTTCACCACACCGCCGCCGGGGCCCAGCAACTGATCCATCTCATCCGAAAATATAATCTCGGGCTGCATCCATGTCCTCAGATGATCTCGGATCAACCCCCCCAGATAATGCAGGTTGATTACCACCCGCCTCACACCAGCGTCGCGCAATCGCTCGAGCGCATAGTCAATCTGGGGGCGCATGGCCAATGGCACCAGCGGCTTTGGCCGGTCGTTGGTCAGAGGCCGCATACGTTCGCCCAGCCCCGCGGCAAGATACATGGCCGTTCTGGGTA
>SHWM01000032.1 GCA_009693835.1 Alphaproteobacteria bacterium | reverse complement strand
ACAGATACCGTGGTGCGGGGCAGCAATTTCCGCCGCGTCGCAGAAACGCTGGTTAACCGCCAGCCGCTGATCCTGCCCGCGCCCAGTTCCGGCCAGAAGCTGTTCCTGCATCCCGCCGTTATCATAACAGCGCTTGTCGCCACCACGCTTGCCCAGATGAAAAGCTGGGATGGGCAGGGGGTTTTCGCGTTGCACGATGTCTCTGATGGCGCACCGACTGCGGGCGCCGCAGCGAGCTTCGTGGAAACATTAAAATCCGGCTTCATTGATGCGCTGAACCTGCTGTTGCGCGGTTTTGCCGGCCCGGTCGAGGCCAGGAACAATGCGCAGGAACATTCAGGTGTCGAGGCGCTGGGTCTTGGTCTTGGAAATCTGTCACTGGCCTCCGTGGTGGCGTTCGCTATTTCCGTGATTCAGGGATCTCCGATACTCGAGGATATAAAAATTGCGGACTCTGCGCGGCATGCCCCTGGCAACGCAGCCGCCGCCATCCCCAAAGCAGCGGGGCTGGCCGGTCTGCCGCAGGTTGCGGACCATGAGCGGCCATCCGGGGACGGGGCGCCCGCTATTGCAGCCGACAGCAAAGAGATGGCCGCCGATAGGAAAGCGGTGCATGATCATGATATGGCCGTTGCGGCCGTGATGCGGAAGGGTGAAGTGGCCGATAAATCCGGCCCTGCCGCATCGGATGATAATGGCAATGTGCACGTGACCCGCCATGATCCGTCCGACCGGGTCATCAATGCGGATATCCGCGACGGCTCTGTCCCGGAGAAGCTGGCACCCGTCAGTACGCGGCAGGGTGCGGCCACGACCGAGCCGGTGCAACATACCGCCCAGATGGCGACGGTGAATAAGGAAGACGCGGCAGCCGGCACCCATGTGCAGGCCAGTGCCGCGACAGAGCTTCATCATTTCAGCTTCACCGAAATCAGCCGCGAGGCAATTGAAATTTTCTTTGTCAAAGTCGATGATTCGCCGGCAGGGACCGATGCCGGACTGGCCTTTAACGTCAGCCCGCCCGCTATTGCGGGCGGCGCCAGCCCGCTGACGGTGGACCCCGCGCCCGCACATACTGTGCTGAACGCATCTGATATCGTGTTCGCCTCGGGGGATCCCGCCGCGCTGGCGCGGTTAAATCAGATCACGGATTTTGTAAATTCTACCGATAACATATTTTCTGCGCCAGCCAGCTTTCCCGAGTTGTTAAGTCACTATTGGTCGGGCGACAGGCCCATGACGATTGTCGTATTCGACAGCGACGCCTTACCGCTCAGTATTTTTTCGTTTACCAATGATGTGTTGTTCGTTGAGGAAAGGCAGCTTGCGGGTGCGGCGCTGCAGACGGTCCACAGCGGCCTGCATGTTGATCTGGCGAATGGCGGCGATGTGACCCTGCTGGGCGTGATTAATCTACACCCGGCCGGGATGGCCTGATTAACGGCCTTTCTACATTCCCCTGAATTCCGCCTTGCGCTTTTCATTGAAGGCGCGCACGCCTTCGCGGCGGTCCTGCGACACATAGACGGCGTCATAGGCGGATAATTCCAGCTTCAGTCCAGATTTAAGATCGGTTTGCAGGCCGCCATTCACGGCCCGCTTGATATTTTTTACCGATAGTGGCGCATTGGCGCAGATCGCCCGCGCCGTCTCCAGCGCCTCTGCCAGCAGCCGTGCGGGTTCACAGACCCGGTTGGCCACGCCCCATTCCAGTGCTTCCTGCGCTGAAAAGGGCCGCCCGGTCATCAGCATTTCCCTGGCGCGTGGCCCCCCCGCCACCCGCGGCAGGTTCTGTGTGCCGCCGCAGCCGGGCAGAATGCCCAGCGTCACTTCTGTCAGGGCAAAGCGCGCGCCCGTGGCCGCATAGATAAAGTCGCAGGCCAGCGCTATTTCAAAGCCGCCGCCAAACGCCGCGCCGTTCACCGCCGCTATCACCGGCAGCGGGCAATCCATGATGCCGTATATGGCTTCTTCAAAAATAATGTGCTGGGCGCGCCACGCCTCGTCTGTCATGCCATCGCGTTCCTTCAGATCGCCGCCTGCACAAAAGGCGCGGTCGCCCATACCCGTCACGACGACGCACCGCACTGCGCCGGGGTCGCGATTCAGCCCATGGTGAAACAGATCGCGCAGATCGAGCCCCATCTGGGTATTCAGTGCGTTGCGGAAATCCGGACGGTTCAGGCCCACGCATAACAGGCCCTCGCTCGGCTGTTCCAGTGCCAGAGTCTCATAGGTCTTTTGCATTTTTCCAGCCTTTTCCAATTTTGTTTTTTGGTGCGGTACGGCTTCAAATCCTCTATGCTGGGCCAAAGTCCAGTAGAGAGAAACCAACAATACAGGGAGAATCCAATGCGTGAAGCCGTAATTGTGTCCACTGCCCGCACCGGCCTGTCAAAAAGCTTCCGGGGCGGCTTCAACGCCACCCACTCGGGCGCCCTGGGCGGCCATGTGATCCAGCATGTCATCGCGCGCGCCAAAATTGATCCGGGCGAAGTGGATGATGTCTATATGGGCTGCACGGCGCCGGATGGCGGCTCCACGTCCAATGTGGCGCGGTCAGCGGCGCTCTGGGCCGGATGCCCGACCTCGGTTTCCGGCGTGACGATCAACCGTTATTGCTCGTCGGGCCTGCAATCCATCGCCATGGCGGCGCACCATATCATTGTGGATGGGGCCAATATCGCCATCGGCGGCGGCGTCGAAACCATTTCCATGAGCGGCCAGGTCAAGCAGGAGCCAAAAGACGCCAAGCTGAGCGCGGAATGGCCCGCCCTGTGGATGCCGATGATCGAAACCGCTGACATTGTCGCGCAGCGCTACAAGGTGTCGCGCGAGGCCCAGGACGCCTATTCCCTGGAAAGCCAGCGCCGCACGGCCGCGGCCCAGCAGGGCGGCAAATTCAATGATGAAATTGTGCCGATGAAAGTGATGATGGCGGTGACCAATAAGGAAACCGGCGTTGTCACCATGAAAGAAACCATTGTGGACCGCGATGATTGCAACCGCCCCGAGACAAAGGCCGAGGGCCTGGCCGCGCTGCAGCCGGTGCGTGGGCCGGGTAATTTCATCACGGCGGGCAATGCCAGCCAGCTTTCCGATGGCGCGTCCGCCTGTCTGTTGATGGAGGCCAAGGAGGCCGAACGCCGTGGCCTTACCCCGATGGGCCGCTTCCGCGGCTTTGCCGTCGGCGGCTGCGGACCCGAGGAAATGGGGATTGGCCCGGTTTTCGCGATTCCCAAACTGCTGGAGCGCACGGGGCTCAAGATCGAGGACATTGATCTGTGGGAGCTGAATGAGGCCTTCGCCAGCCAGGCGCTATATTGCAGGGACAGGCTGGGCATTCCAATGGAGAAGCTCAACGTCAATGGCGGCTCGATTTCCATCGGGCATCCGTTCGGCATGACCGGATCGCGTCTCACCGGGCATATTCTGATCGAGGGCAAGCGCCGCAAGGCCAAAAATGTCGTCGTCACCATGTGCATCGGCGGTGGCATGGGAGCGGCGGGCCTGTTCGAAGTGCTGTGATCTGCATCACACACGCATAAATTGCAAAAGCCGGGCGTAATGCCCGGCATTTTTGTACGCTTGGATAATTTACGAGGAGATCAATTTGGAACTCAGTCCCGCAGGTACCATTTGTAATCGCTTTACTATAAGAATCTCATGAACATATACTGGCAATACTGTGTTTGT
Organism: Alphaproteobacteria bacterium; assembly: GCA_009693835.1. GTDB lineage: Bacteria > Pseudomonadota > Alphaproteobacteria > UBA11222 > UBA11222 > UBA11222. The sequence goes on along the minus strand of SHWM01000032.1, from coordinate 22,978 downwards.
TAATGTCGCGCGGTACAGAGAAAATGGAGGGCACGTGAAAGAAGCATACGCGCCCATAGAGATTGCAAATACCTTGCTTGATAAATTTGGTAAGAAATCAGGTGGTATTGACCACATGAAATTGCAGAAACTTGTTTACTGTGTTCATGGCTGGCGGCTTGCTTATAAAGAGACTTCCAAATTAGCGGAACAGCCCGAAGTTTGGCAATACGGCCCTGTCTTCCCTTCTATGTATCATGAATTGAAAATTTATGGTGTCTCGCCTATTGAAGAACCGGTCAAGACATCTCCTTTTGAGGAGGAAGCCCCGAAAGTCCCTGACAATGATACTGATTGCCTTAATCTGATTGAATGGGTTTGGAAGCGGTATGGCCATTTATCTGGCATGGCGCTGTCTGAAATGACGCACAAGGAAGGGACTGCCTGGCGCAAAGTAGCCGAAGAAAGAAAGTTTAGAGTACCAAAGGGTCTATCTTTAGGTGACGATTACGTCCGAGCAGAATTTCAACGCCTCAAAGAGGAGTTTCAGGTTAAGGCATAATGAGAGATTCTACGGATAATGGAGAAGAGATTGAACTTCATCGGAAGCCTACTCCAGAGCAAGAAAAAGTCATTTTTGAAGGGCATGACCATAAAAATAGGCGGCTTCAGAATGAAAAACTGGAAGACGAAATAAAATTACGAAAGGAGTACACCAAAACAGCTAAATATCTTGCGTGGACGTGGGCTGGTTTTTCAATATTTATGGCGCTCCTACAATTTTGTAAGCCTTACGGCAAACATTTGGAACAAGCTGAATTCATTGCTATTGTTGCCACCGCTTTGGCCACGGTAGTTACGCTTTATGTCCAAGTAGGCAAGGGCATGTTTGCCAGAAATCCATAGCTGAACTTAAGGGTGACGCCACTCCATTAATGAGCAGCTTTACTTCTCAATCAGTTTGCTGACCTCGCAAACTCAACTCAATCATTCAATTGCGATGACACCAGCCAGCGGTTCGCCTGATCATAAAATGCGGGCGACAGATGTGTTTCGTCAATGCGCAACGGGCTGTCTGCTGCTTTCGCATTTTCACTGGTGGCGGTATGGACATCCAGAAAGTCCCAGCCGGCCTGTAGCGCATGGTCCCGCATCACGCCATTGGCGCCGGCGACAAACTGCATAAATTCCGCATGAGTGGTGTTGGCGGGCAGGCGGCCTTCGGTGGTGTATACAGGAAACGGTGTACCCATTAGGGTGACGCCAGAGAGTTTTTTATCCAGCTTGCCAAATTCAGCGGATGCCGCCGCCACGAATTCGCGCACGGTTTTATCCAGCAGCGCGGCGGGGGATAGGCCCATCTGATGCGCCGTGGGAAAGACGCCTTCATCGGGCCGGCAGTCAATTTCACCGATCGCCAGCACAATGCCGCAGCCATCCGGCAGCGTGGCCAGTTTTTCCCTGAAATAAGGTTTCCATTTGGGTGGCGCCGCATTTCCCAGATGGAACATTTTGATGCCGCGTATCGGCGCCGTGCTGGCCTGAACGCTTTTCCCCCGCCAGGGAAAGACTTTTCCGGCCGGAACCAGTGCGTGGGATTCACCGATAAAAACCAGTTGCTCATCGAAACCGGACGAATATTCCTCCGGATTTTGCAACCGGTAATTCAAAAGACGGATGCAGAATTTGAAATAGATCCGGCAGATGCGGACCGTGATGTCGCCGTCCTCTGCCAAGGTAAAATCCTGATGCTGCGTCATCAGCAACTGGAGCATTTGCGTATCGAAACGCACCCAGGCGTCCACGAATAAATATGAATCCAGTACGGCCTTATCTGCGGGCGAGAGCGGCGCGCGTTTCATGGCGGTTTTGATGGCGGCCAGCGGCGTACACCCGGTCGCCTCGGCGATCTCCATCCATATGCCAAAGATTTTCAGGGGCAGTTTTTGTTTCGCCATATGGCGCGAGATGGCCTTATGGGCCTCCAGGACCTGTCCTTCCCGAACCAGCGCTTCGATACGTTCTGCAAATATATCTATATTACTCATGCCAGCCTTTTGTTTGGTGAGGCCGTTGCCAGGCGCAGCTTTGCGGCTAATGATTAAAACTCTCTAAAATTCGATATTGGCGCCTGCGCGTCACTTGGAGGTCAGTTGTAAAAACACGTCTTCCAGATCGGATTCCTCGGTGGATATATCCGCGATCTGGATACCGGCCTCCTTAAACCGGTCCAGCAGCATCATCACCGGCGTATCGGCCGGATTATACTGCACGGCCAGCCGGCCATCCCCCAGACGTTCTACATTCAAACTGGTCAGGCTTTCCGGCACCATCGCCACAAGATGGGCGGGCGTAATGACCAGCCGTTTGTCACTGATGCGGGCCAGCAGTTGCGGCGTGGGTTCACAGGCAATCACCTGGCCATGATTGATGATGGCGATACGGTCGCACATGGCCTCGGCTTCTTCGAGATAATGCGTCGTTAGCACGATGGTGGCGCCAAGCGCATTCAGCGTGCGCACATAATCCCATAGCTGCTGGCGCAGTTCCACATCCACGCCCGCCGTCGGTTCGTCCAGCACCAGAATGGGCGGGCTGTGGACCATCGCCTTGGCGACCAGAAGACGCCGCCGCATGCCGCCTGACAGGGTGCGGGCATAGGCGTGCGCCTTGTCGGCCAGTCCCAGCACGCTCAGAATTTCCGCGGTGCGCCGCTCCGCCTTGGGAACCCCATACATGCCGGCATGCAGATCCAGCAGATCGAACGGGGTAAAAAACGGGTCGATGCTCAGTTCCTGCGGCACAACACCGATGGACACGCGCGATTTGCGCGGATTTTTATCGATGTCAAATCCCCAGATGCGCGCCGTGCCGCCGGTTTTCTTCACCAGTCCGGCCAGAATATTGATAAAGGTGGATTTGCCTGCCCCATTCGGCCCCAGCAGCCCGAAAATGGAACCGCGCGGTATATCGAGATCAATGCTTTTCAGCGCATGTTTGGCCGGCGCGCCGCCCTGCGAGGCGTAAATCTTGGTCAGGCCGCGCGCCTCGATGGCGTTGGCGCCCGTCGCGGCATTTTCCTCGACGGTCAGATTTGTGCTAGTCATAAGACTGGGTATCATCGGGCGGCAAGCCAGGGCAATATGTTTTTAGATTGAACCAGAGGTTCAGGCAAAAACATAAAGCTGCTCCGGACTATAATTTGCCAGAGCAGCTTTATGCGCTAGTCTGGATCGCTGGGAGCGATCCCGGGGTATCGCATGCCGCTCCAGGTCAACGGAGAGTTCAGTCATTACAACATATGAAGACAAAAGCCCGGCGCAGCAAAAGACGCTTGGGGTGGGGGACCATCTCTATCTGATCGATGGATCGGGCTATATATTCCGCGCCTATCACGCCCTGCCGCCGCTGACGCGCAAGCGTGACGGCCTGCCGGTGGGCGCGGTCAGCGGCTTTTGCAACATGCTGTACAAGCTGATCGAGGACACCAGATCCGGCCAGACCGTGACCCATATTGCCGTGATATTTGACACCTCGCGCCGGACCTTCCGCAATGAAATCTATCCCGCCTACAAGGCGAACAGGGATGAGCCGCCTGAAGATCTGAAGCCGCAATTTTCCATTATCCGCGATGCGGTGCGGGCCTTCAATGTGGTGACGGTGGAAACACCGGGCTTTGAAGCCGATGATCTGATCGCCACCTACGCCAAACAGGCCAGGGCGCGCAACGCGCGTGTGACCATCGTGTCGTCGGACAAGGATCTGATGCAGCTTGTCGGCGGTGGCGTTGAGATGCTCGATCCGATGAAGAACCTGCATATTGGCCCCGATCAGGTATTTGAAAAATTCGGCGTGGACCCCGGCCGGGTCGTCGATGTGCAGGCGCTGGCGGGCGATTCGTCCGACAATGTGCCGGGCATTCCGGGCATCGGCATCAAGACAGCGGCGCAGCTGATTCAGGAATATGGCGATCTCGATACGCTGCTCGCCAGAGCCGGTGAAATCAAGCAGCCCAAGCGCCGCGAAAGCCTGTTGCAACATGCCGGCATGGCCCGCCTCAGCCGGGAACTGGTGCGTCTGCGCGATGATGTGGAATCTGGCGTGGACATTGACAGCATGACCATAACCCATCCGGAGCCCGCGCATCTGATGGGCTTCCTGACGGATATGGAGTTCCACACGCTGGCGCGCCGCATTGCAGCCGAGATGCGGGTGGAGGTTTCCCCCTCCAACGGTTCTGCCCCCTCACCGCAGGCGGCGGGTACCGTCACTCTTGCGGCCCCGCCAGCCGAGCGCGGCGCGCCCGGCGCCACCCCGCTGGGCCTGGACGCGGCCATTGATCCCTCCCGCTATGAAACTGTCACCAGCATGGAGGCGCTTGATCGCTGGATCGCGGCTGCCTACAAGGCCGGGACGGTCATTATCGATACCGAAACCAACTCGCTGGATGCGATGCGTGCCGACCTGGCAGGAATCTCGCTCAGCACAGCCGTTGGCGTGGCCTGTTATATACCCGTAGGCCATACCGGACCCGATGGCGATGGAAGCCTGTCCCTGGCGGGCGGCGCGCCGCAACAGCTTGCCCTTGGTGATGTTCTGGCGCGTCTGCGCCCCCTGTTTGAAGATCCGGCCATCCTCAAGGTGGGGCAAAATCTGAAATATGACATGCTGGTGCTGTCTCGTTATGGCGTGCGGATCACTCCCATTGATGACACCATGCTGCTGTCCTATGCACTGGATGCCGGTCTGCACGGACATGGCATGGACGAATTGTCCAAACTGCATCTGGGCCATACACCGATCGCCTTCAAGGAGGTTACCGGGTCGGGCAAGGAAAAGCGGACCTTTGACAGGGTGCCGCTGGGCAGAGCCACGGAATATGCCGCGGAAGACGCCGATGTCACCGGCCGCCTGTACCATATTCTCAAGCCGCGGCTGGCCGCCGAGCACATGGCTGGCGTGTATGAAACGTTGGAACGCCCGCTGGCGCCAGTGCTGGTGGAAATGGAGCGGGCGGGAATCGCGGTAGACGCCGGCATGTTGTCGCGCCTGTCATCGGAATTCTCACAGCGCATGGCGGAATATGAAGATCAGATATACGCAATGGCCGGAGAGAAGTTCAATATCGCCTCGCCTAAGCAGTTGGGTGAAATTCTGTTCGGCAAACTGGGTATGGCTGGGGACAGGAAAACCAAGGGCGGCGATCAGTCGACGGGCGTGGATGTGCTGGAATTGCTGGCGGCGCAGGGGCATGATCTGCCTGCCCGCATTATGGACTGGCGTCAATTATCCAAGCTGAAGAGTACCTATACCGAAGCGCTGCTGGGGCATATCAATCCCGATACCGGACGCGTGCACACTTCCTATTCGATGGCGTCGACGTCAACCGGCAGGCTGTCGTCGAACGACCCGAACCTGCAGAACATACCCATTCGCACCGAAGAAGGGCGTAAATTGCGCGCAGCTTTTGTCGCGGCGCCGGGCCATAAATTGATCAGCGCGGATTACAGTCAGGTTGAGCTCCGGATTCTGGCGGAAATCGCAAATATTGACGCATTGAAACAGGCCTTTGCGAGAGGCGAAGACATTCACGCCATTACCGCCAGCGAGATGTTTGACACGCCCGTCAAGGACATGGCTCCCGCCATCCGCCGCCGCGCCAAGGCAATCAATTTCGGCATCATTTATGGTATTTCCGCGTTTGGCCTTGCCAATCAGCTACGCATCCCACAGGCCGAGGCGCAGCGTTATATCGCCGCCTATTTTCAGAAATTTCCTGGCATCCGCGCCTATATGGACGGCACAAAAAAATTCTGCCGCGATAATGGCTATGTCATGACGCTGTTTGGACGCAAGGTGCATTTCCCCGGGATCAATCAGAAAAATCCGGCGCATCGCGCTTTTTCGGAACGTGCGGCCATCAACGCGCCAATCCAGGGCAGCGCCGCCGACATTATCCGCCGCGCGATGATCCGTATTCCGGGGGCACTGCGCAATGCCCGGCTGAAGGCCCGGATGCTGCTGCAGGTGCATGATGAGCTGGTTTTTGAGGTGCCGGAAGCGGAAGTGGAGGCCACCAAAAAGCTGGTCATCCGTGTGATGGAAAATGCCGCACTGCCTGCGGTGGCGGTATCGGTGCCGTTAACTGTGGACGCCAAGGCGGGGGACAACTGGGATCAGGCGCATTAGGGCAACGGGGGCCGGATCACGCGGCGTGGCGCGAAAGCACCGTTACAGGATCAACCCCCGCCTCGCGCAGCAGCGCCCGCAGTTCCTCAATTTTGGCGGCGCCCTCGGCGCCTGCGTGGTCGCCCAGATATTGCTTGAGTACGCCGGGTTCACGTATATAGGCCAGCGCAAGACGCTGCGCGCTATCACGTGTCTTCCCCGCGTCAGCATATTGGACGCCGCCAGCTTCAGCATTGACAGGCATTTACCCAGTTGGTCCCCCTGGGCGTTGCTGATCCGGTCAAATATTTTGCTCGTATCAATAATTCCAAAACACAGTGTGTCCAACCGCTCGGATACCAGCTGCTTGCGCACGTCATCGAGCTCTGACTGCAGCACTTTGCTCTGCAGTTCATGCAAAAGCGTCAGGCGTTTTGAAACAGCGACATCCGGCGATGTAAAAAACTGGTTGAACAGAGGCGCTTCCAGCATGGCCAGCAATATGCCGGTAAGTTTGCGCTTGTTCGCGTCGCCGACGATATTATCGCTGATATAAAGCAGCCGTTCCACTCTGTCCGCCGGGTTTTCGGCCTCGTCCAGATAGCTATCGAGAGTGTTGGGAGCGATCAGACGTTCCGAGCGTACACGGAAGGCAGCTAATATATCATCGCTTGGGACGAGATTGCCGCAGGCCATCGCGACCTTGGACGCGAGGCGGCGCAAAAATTTTACCTCCTTGCCGAGCGGTTCCTGGGTTAATTTCTTAGGTCCCTCCAGCTCTTTTAACACGCGGCGGATAATTGCCGTGTGCGCATCCGGCAACGCGCCTGCCCCGAAATGCTGGTTCAGCGCGGCAAGGCCGGGCATCGCCATGTTTTCTTCCTTAAGAGCGCCAGACGCCAATTCTATTAGCTGCGTCATGGCCCCGCCCAGATCTTCCTGGTCTCCGATAATATCCTTGATGGCGGCGGACGCGGACATGATTTCCGATACGTAACCATCAATAATGTTCAGACAGAAATCGCGAACTGCCCCATCATCGGACGGCATGTCCTTGATGAGTTCCAGGATGCGGTTCAGCTTGCTGTCCCAGTCCGCACAGTCCTGAAGATGCGCGGTGATTGCCACGTTAAACAGATAATCCCGCCTTGGATCATTGGCGAGCTGCGCCGCAAGTTCGCCAATGGTTTTATTCTCAAGAGTGGGGAGCCGGTTTTTCTTGCGGTCCACATACACCATGACCATGGCGTCGCTGACCAGCCTGTGCAGCGTTTTTACGCGTTCACCCACGGTGCCTTCACCGGCCTGTGACTGCGCGATGGCCATCTTCTGGATGGCTGCCTGCAATACAGTATCGGTGCTTTCCAGCCGCTCCAGATTGGCGGGGCTATGCAGCAATTCCAGCGAGGTGATTTTCCAGCGGCTCAGGCTGTCCTGTAATAGCCGGACAATGGTCTTTCGCGCTTCATAGGAGTAAAGATCCTGCGGCTTGAAACAGGGAAGGGCTTCAACTGCGTCTGTTTTTCCCGGATTGGGGCGCGGATTGCTTTTCTCGCCCTCTTGAAAGATACGGACGGACAGATAATTTCCATCTTCCGCAAGGGTTTCCTTCATCACCTGCACCGAAGTGCCGCCGCCTATCAGTTCATTGGCCTGCTTCAGCGCTTTGTCCCGGGATTCCATGGCGCCAACAAACTGCCATTTCCCCTTTGGCGGCATTATGTAGATTTCGTAGTGAATTTTACTGCTTGACATCCCTGCCTCAATCTTCCCGATTGCGCCCTAAATTCTCACCAGTCAATTAACCGAACCCCCGCCGGGTCTATAACCGTTAATCCGCATCTTAATGAACCGGGGTTAAGGTCTGGTGAATTTCGATCGCATTCGCGGGCTGGGTTCAGAACGCAGAGCGGATAAATTAACAAGGCCCGCTCCCCGAAGGCGCGACAGAATGCGCCAGGCTCCGGGGTCAATCGTTAGGGATGGCCGCAGCCGCAGACGCGGCTGCCAGGGTTGATAAAGTATTAAAAAGCCCAGCGGGGCCTTTCGTCTCGCCAAAGAAAACGGGAAAAATACCTGCCGCGCGGCTTGGAATAGAGGCGAAATATGTGCCATTCTTGGGCCACCTACTGGATTAAAGCATAAAAATAACAGAACAGGAGCCAGAAATGCGCCTCTCTACCCCCCGCGTCAGGCCATTGCAGGACAATGAGTTAAGTGATGAGCAAAAGGAAATCATGAAGCCGCTGACCCGCAATGGCCGCGTTTTCAACATTTTCCGCTCCATGATCAACCATCCTGCTCTGTTCAGGAACTGGCTGGCCTACGCCAATTATGTCCTGAGCAAGAGAAGCAGTATTTCCGCGCGGGACCGTGAAATCGCCATCCTGCGCATCGGCTGGCTGTGCCAGGCGGAATATGAATGGGCGCAGCATGTCATTATCGGCAAGGCCTCGGGCATTTCAGAGCAGGAGATAGACCAGATCGCCGCGGGACCGGACGCGCCGGGCTGGAGTGAATTTGACGCCGCCATCGTGCGGGCGGCAGATGATCTGCATAAAGATAAAATAGTCAGCGACGGCACCTGGAAAGTTCTCACCAGCCGCTACAATGATGCACAGATGCTGGATCTGGTGTTCGCCATCGGCCAGTATAATCTGGTGTCGATGGCGCTGAATACATTTGGGGTGCAACTGGATCCGGGCCTGCAGGGTTTCAAAAAATAATGCAGGCAGAGGCGTTTTTTAACAGTATCGAGGCGCGCAGCCGCAGGGTCGAAACCCCCTGCGGCGAAGGGCGCATGGTATGGCGCATCTGGGGCGAGGGGGCGCCGCTGGTACTGATTCATGGGGGTGCGGGTTCCTGGTCTCACTGGATACGCAACATTCCGGAATTCTACGGGGAACGCATGGTGATCGCCCCTGATTTACCAGGCCTCGGCGGCTCCGCGTCGCCGCCCAGACCCTATACCCCCGAAAGCATCGCGCAGATTGCAGCCGATGGGCTGGGTCAGGTGCTGCCGCCCGGGGTGATGTTCGACATGGCGGGTTTCTCCTTTGGCGGCATGATCAGCGGCCTCATCGCCCGTCTGCACGCGGCCAGGGTGCGCACACTGACCCTGATGGGGCCAAGCGGCCTTGGCGGTAAATTTGGAAATATAAAAACGCCGGTGAAGCTTCCGCTGGATGGCACGCCCGAAGAACTGGCGCAGGCGCATCGCTATAATCTGCTGGCGATCATGCTGCACAGCCCCGATAGCGTCGATGAATATGCCATGCATATGCAGACCGTGAATGCGCCGCGCACCCGGATACTCAGCCCGGAGCATGCCCTGAGCGAGAAGCTGCTGCATGCGCTGAAGGAGATTCCAGGCAGGGTAAACACCATCTGGGGAGAATTTGATATTTTCTCGCCCTATCTGGAGCATCGCCGCGCCGTTATCGCCAGCGTTCATCCGGAAGCGGAATTTCACATCATACCCGGCGCCGGTCATTGGGTGCAGTTTGAGGCGGCGGCCCCTGTCAACGCGCTGTTGCGCCGCTTTATCGCCTGACTGCGCGCTGGGCCGGGCTTGAAATCCCCCCAGCCGCCCTATAGGCTTGCCTCTGACAATAATTGCCCGCGCGAAGGGCTATCCCCGTGGCGGCGCGGATCACGGTTCCACTTAAGCACGTTTTCACTTCAGAAAGGGCATATATCATGGGCATGCAAGCGGCTAAAAACTGTCTCGACCTTGGCCTCGTCGTGAGGGATATTGGCGCCAGCCTGGCCTTTTATACGGAGGTGCTGGGTTTGAAGAAAATCGAAATACTGCCCACCCCCTTTGGCAAGCTGCACCGGCTGGCGTTCGGCGACAGCTTTGTGAAGTTGATCGATCCGAAAAAGGTGCCCGATGTTGGGCCCAAAGGCCTGTTGGCCCAGCTCGGCTTTCGCTATCTCACTTTTCAGGTCACCAATATCGATGAAATTTGCACGGATTGCGAGAAGGCGGGCGTGAAGTTCGAAATGGCCAAGCAGGAATTGATGCCAGGCGTCAAGGTCGCCATGGTGCTGGACCCGGATGGCAATGTGGTCGAGTTTGTGCAGCGTTCCTGATCGGCCCAACTGTCTTGCTATTGACCGCACGTCCCTCTACTTTTGCCTGACCCAGGGCGGGAATGAATAATAAAGGGGGGACGTGCGCGTGAAATTTGGCATTCTCTACAACACCGATTACCACGCCGAGGCGCATGGCACCGCGTCGCAATATTACAGCGACATATTGACCCAGGTGGAGCTCGAAGAAACCCTGGGTTATGACGCGGTGTGGTTTGGCGAACATCATTATTCCGGCTATTCGTTCGGGTCGCCGCCGGTAATAGCCATGGCTGCGGCGGCGCGCACCAAACGCATCCGGCTGGGCACCGGCGTGTCGCTGATCCCGCTTAATCATCCGATCCGCCTGGCGGAGGAATACGCCATGCTGGATGTTCTAAGCGGGGGACGGCTGGAATATGGTATCGGGCGCGGTTTTCTGAAATATTCGCATGAAGTGATGGGCATCAATGAGGATGAAAACCAGGGCCGCTACCAGGAGGGAACCGATCTCATCGTCAAGTGCTGGACGGCGAATGGCCCGTTTGATTACGACGGAAAATTCTGGAAATTGAAGGATTATTCGTTTTTTCCCAAACCATTGCAGCAGCCCTTTCCGCCTATTTATGCCTCCGCCGTCATCACGCCGGAAAGCGCTGTCTGGGCGGGCAAGCATGGCTTTCATCTGTCCACGGGCTTTTTTGTGCCGCAGCAGGCGAGGGTCCGGGAAGTGATCGGGATTTACCGCAAGGCGCTACTTGAGCACGGCCACAGGCTTGAGGACCGGGAGATTTCCGGCGTGTTTCAGATGTATTGCGCGCCCACCCAGGCCCAGGCGGTGAACGAGGGTACCCAGTACGCCATAAATTATTTCAAATTTTTTGGCGCGCTCGACGCCCGCGCGGCGCATAATTCAAAAGATTTCGAAAATCATGGCAAGGGCATATCCCGCGCATTTAAAGCGCAGGCCTCTGACGGTTTTGATCCCGCAAGACAGTTCATTATTGGTGACCCGGCGTTCTGCATCGATATGATCCAGTGGGCGCAGGAATATTATGGCACGAACTATCTGATTTTTGAAGTGGCCCAGGGCGGCGAGCCGCACGAGCTGGTGATGAATTCGCTGAAGCTGTTTGCCGAAAAAGTCATGCCCGCCTTCAAATAATGGAGCGCTACAACAGCAAGTGAGATGGAGAAAGAACTATGCAGGTTGCCTATGAAAAATTGCCTGAACTAAGCGGTCAGGAAATTGGCGTGTCGAGCTGGGTATTGCTTGACCAGGCCAAGGTGAACCAGTTTGCCGACGCCACCGGCGACCATCAATGGATTCACGTGGATGTGGAGCGCGCCAAACGTGAATTGCCCACTGGCGGCACCATTGTGCATGGCTATTTCACTTTGTCGCTGATCCCGCAATTCATGTTTGAACTGCTGCAGATCACCGGCGTCAGCCAGATGATCAATTACGGGGCCAACAAGGTGCGCTTCACCAATATGGTGCCGACGGGTGCGCGGGTCCGGGGACGCCTGAAGGTGCTGTCGGTGGAAAGGAAAGGCAACGCCAGCACGATGAATTACGAAATGCGAATTGAAATAGAGAGCCAGGAGCGCCCTGCCTGCGTCGCCGAAGTGATCATGATGGCGTTTTCCGCCTGACGCGCGGCTTTATTTGATGGGATAAATATATGGCCGCAAGCGGGAATAAGCCGGCAGGCGCGAAAGTGCTTCCATATACAGGTGCGGAATATCTTGAAAGCCTGAACGATGGCCGTGAAATCTGGATTTATGGCGAACGCGTCAAAAATGTCGTTACCCATCCCGCATTCCGCAACACCGCGCGGTCGGTGGCGGGCCTGTATGACGCGCTGCATGATCCAAAAACCAGTGGCGTTCTGACGACGCCGACCGATACCGGCAGTGGCGGCTTCACGCATCACTTCTATCGCGCGCCCTACTCAAAAGATGATCTGCGGGCTGGCCGTGACGCCATTGCGGCCTGGCAGCGGCAGGTCTATGGCTTTATGGGCCGCAGCCCGGATTACAAGGCGTCCTTTCTGGCCACCCTTGGCGCGAGCGCGGATTTCTATGCCCCCTATCAGGATAACGCCACCCGCTGGTATCGCGACGCCCAGGAACGTGTGCTCTATGTCAATCATGCGCTTGTGCATCCGCCCATTGACCGCAACCGCCCGGCCGATGAAACCGCGGATGTCTGTGTGCATGTGGAACGCGAAACCGATGGCGGCATTATTGTCAGCGGCGCGAAGGTGGTGGCGACGGGTTCGGCGCTGACCCATCACAATTTTGTCGCGCATTACGGGCTGCCGCTCAGCAAGCCGGAATTCGCCGTGATCTTCATTGCGCCGATGAATTCACCGGGCCTGAAACTGCTGTGCCGTCAATCCTATGAATTTACCGCCGCCGCCATTGGCAGCCCGTTTGATTATCCGCTGTCAAGCCGGTTTGACGAAAACGATTCCATCCTGATTTTCGACAAGGTGTTCATCCCGTGGGAGAATGTCTTCGTTTACCGTGATGTCGAGAAAACCAATAATTTCTTTCAGGACACCGGGTTCATCGCCCGCGCGCTGCTGCACGGCTGCACCCGCTTTGCCGTGAAGCTGGATTTTATCGCCGGGCTGTTCATGAAGGCCATCGATGTGGTTGGCCCCAAGGACGCGCGTGGCGCCCAGATCAATATTGGCGAGGTCATTGCCCTGCGAAACATGTTCTGGGGTCTGACGGACGCCATGATCGAAGGGGCGATCCCGTGGAGCGGCAACACCCTGCTGCCCAGCCCATCCGCCGGGGACGCCTACCGGGTCTTCTCGCCGGCGGCCTATGGCCGGGTCAAGGAACTGGTCGAACAGGCGGTTGGCAGCGGGCTGATCTATCTGCCCGCGAATGTCGTCGATCTCAAAAATCCCGCCATGCGGCCGTTTGTGGACCGTTATCTGCGCGGGTCCGGCGGCGCTTCGGCGGATGAACGGGTCAAGCTGATGAAATTGTTCTGGGATTCGCTGGTCAGCGAGTTTGGCGGGCGGCACGAGCTTTATGAACGCAACTATGCGGGCAATGCCGATGATGCGCGTGTGCAAACCCTGCTGGCGGCGGGCGCCAACGGGTCGGCCGCCAGGATGCGGGGAATGGTGGATCAATGCCTCTCGGAATATGATCTGGATGGCTGGAAAATACCCGGCATGGTCAATCCCGACGACATCAATCTGTTCACTTCTAAAAACCGGGACTGGAACAAGTAATTGCCAAACCGCCGCCGGCTGGCTTGAAGTTTCAGCTTTGAAGGGGATATAGTGACTGGTAAGAGACATTCAGGGAAAGGCTATACCATGGCGGACGGAACCAGGGAAAAGCGCGCAAAAGTCATCAAGACCGATGCCGAGTGGAAACAGCAGCTCACCCCTATGCAATATAATGTGGCGCGCAAAGCCGGGACCGAACGCGCCTTCAGCGACAATGGCCATGATAATAAGGATCAGGGCCTGTACCGCTGCATCTGCTGCGATACGCCGCTGTTTTCGTCGGAGACCAAATATAATTCCGGCACCGGGTGGCCCAGCTTCTTTGCGCCGACGGACAAGGATGCGGTGGATTTCCGTGACGATCACGGCTTCTTTTCGCGGCGTACCGAGGTGATTTGCACGACCTGCGAGGCGCATCTGGGGCATGTTTTTGAAGATGGCCCCAAGCCCACGGGCCTGCGCTTTTGCATGAATGGCGCGGCGATGAAGTTTGAGAAGAAATAATTATTATTGCTTCTGCCGCCCGTGCTACAGGCTTTTGGCGAATTTGCGGATGTCGGCAATGAAGAGTTCCGGCTTTTCCAGCGCCGCGAAATGCCCGCCCTCGCCCATTTCGGTCCAGTGGGTGATATTGTAGGTTTTCTCGGCCAGGCTGCGGGGCGGCCAGGGCAGCAGGTCCTTTGGAAAGCTCGCCGCGCCCACCGGGACCTTTATTCTTTCACCGGTTGCCAGTCCGAAATCCCGGTCATCGAACAGGCCGCGATACAGCCATGCGGCGGTGTTGAAGGTGCCGGTTACCAGATAGATCATGACATTGGTCAGTAACTGATCCTTGCTGTAAACGGATTCGATATTGCCGTTTTTTATGTCCGACCAGCCATAGAATTTTTCCACGATCCAGGCGCATACGCCGACCGGCGAATCCATCATGCCGTAACTCAGCGTTTGCGGCTTGGTGGACTGTTCCTGGTAATAGCCCATTTCGCGTTTCTGCACCCCGGCGGCGCGCTGCGCGAACTGTTTTTCTTCGGGCGTCGAGGGCACGGCGTCCGCCGAACGCACGCCATACATGTTCAGATGTATGGCCGCGCATTTGCCCTTGGGCGCGCCATGGTCATAGCCGATCCATCCTGAGATAGCGCTGCCCCAGTCGCCGCCCTGTGCGATATAGGCCTGATAGCCCAGCACGTCGGTCACCAGCCGGTTGAAATAGGCGGCAATCCTGCGTGGACCGATGGGGCGTTTGGGCTTGCCGGAAAAACCATAGCCGGGCAGCGAGGGCGCGATCACGTCAAAGCCGTCATCGGCGTTGCCGCCAAAGCGTTCGGGATGCGCCAGCGGCTCGATCACATGCAGAAATTCAAATACCGATCCGGGCCAGCCATGCGACAGCAGCAGCGCCTTCGGATTGTTCCCGGAACCCTTTTCGATAATGTAATGCACCATCTGGCCGTCAATATCGGCGGTGAACTGCGGAAACCGGTTGAGCTCGCGTTCCCATTTGCGCCAGTCATAGGCATTCAGCCAGTAGGCGCAAAGATCCTTCATATAATCCATATTGGCGCCAAAATCCCAGCCGCCATTTTCCGGCATCTCGTGCCATTCATATTCGGCGACAC
Source organism: Alphaproteobacteria bacterium (assembly GCA_009693835.1). GTDB lineage: Bacteria > Pseudomonadota > Alphaproteobacteria > UBA11222 > UBA11222 > UBA11222. The sequence continues at coordinate 7,878 of SHWM01000032.1, read as the reverse complement.
GGGTGCGGATGCGGTCCAGCCGCGCTTGCGGCACATCGATGAGAAAGGGTTGCGGTGCGCTCATGCGGGTGACTCCCTAATTGAGAATTAGGATACATTACAGTAAACCGGTGAAAGATAGAATGCCGCCTGGATGGCGTCGCATTTTTCAAGGCTGAAGCGGGCCTTTGTCAGGCCAGCGGAGGGTTAGCAGCCGCGCGGGGGATCAGGTCAGCTTGCCATGGCACTGCTTGAATTTTTTTCCTGAACCGCAGGGGCAGGGCGCGTTGCGGGAAACCTTGCCAAACAGCAGCGCCTCGGACGCCTCGTTCTCGCCAGTGAGCGGGTCGAGATGCTCGGCATGGATTTGCTTCGGGGCGCCGGGTAGCGCGGGCGGCTGTCCCGACACCTGGAGATGCGCCAGATGCTGGCAGACATCCTGACGCAGTTTCGACAGCAGCGTTTCAAACAGCGCGAAGGATTCCGACTGATATTCCCGCAAGGGGTCCCGCTGCGCATAGCCGCGTAGCCCCACTGCCTGCCGCAGATGTTCCAGATGCAGCAGATGTTCGCGCCAGTGCTGGTCGATGATCTGCAACAGCACCGACTTTTCTATCTCCCGCATCAGGGCGGGTCCAATATCGGCCGCGCGCGCCGCCATGAAGCGGTTGGCGTGATCCCGGATGCGTTCACGGATTTCGTCCTCCGCAATGCCTTCTTCCGCCGCCCATGCCGCAATGGGAAGATCAAGACCCAGAAATTTCCGGCACGCCTCGGTCAGACCAGCAACGTCCCATTGCTCGGCATACGCCTTTTCCGGGATATACTGGGCGACGAGATCATCGATCGTCTGCTGACGCATGCCGGCGATCTCTCCGGACAGGTCCGCGGTGCGCATCATATCGATGCGCTGCTCAAAGATCACCTTGCGCTGATCATTCATTACATCGTCAAATTTCAGAAGATTTTTGCGGATGTCGAAATTGCGCGCCTCCACTTTCTCCTGGGCTTTCGCCACGGCGCGGTTGATCCAGGGGTGAATGATGGCTTCCCCCTGCTGCAGGCCCAGTTTCTGCAGCATCCCGTCCATCCGCTCGGAACCGAAGATGCGCATCAGATCATCTTCCAGGCTGAGGAAGAATTTCGAGCGTCCCGGATCTCCCTGGCGGCCGGAGCGTCCGCGCAACTGATTATCGATGCGCCTGCTTTCGTGGCGTTCGGTGCCAATGACATACAGCCCGCCAGCCGCCAGCACCTTTTCCCGCGCGACCGCGATTTCCGCCTCAATGGCTTTTATTTTCCTGGCGCGCGCCAGCTCATCGGCGTCTTCTGCCGTCGCCTCCTCAATCCGCATGGCCAGATTGCCGCCCAGTTGAATGTCGGTCCCGCGCCCCGCCATGTTGGTGGCGATGGTGACCCCGCCGACCTTGCCGGCCTGGGCGATAATCTGGGCTTCCTGTTCGTGATAGCGGGCGTTCAGCACATTATGCGGAATTTTTTTCTTTTTCAGCAGCGCCGAAAGCTGTTCGGATTTTTCAATGCTGGTGGTGCCGACCAGAACCGGCTGGCCAATCGAATTGCTGCGGACGATTTCATCAATGATGGCGTCATATTTTTCCGCCGCCGTCCGGTAAACCTCGTCATCTTCATCCTTGCGCGTCACCGGCATATGGGTGGGAATAGCCAGCACTTCGAGCCCGTAAATATCGGCAAATTCATTTGCCTCGGTGGAGGCGGTGCCGGTCATGCCGGCCAATTTTCCGTAGAGGCGGAAATAATTCTGGAAGGTGATGGAGGCAAGGGTCTGGTTTTCGGATTCAATCCGGACCCTTTCCTTTGCCTCCAGCGCCTGATGCAGCCCTTCTGAATAGCGCCGGCCTTCCATCATGCGGCCGGTAAATTCATCGACGATAATGACCTTGCCATTTTTGACGATATAATCGCGGTCGCGCAGAAACAGAATATGCGCCCGCAGCGCCTGATTGACGTGATGCACCAGCGAAATATTCTCGATGTCATAGAGCGAAGTGCCTGCCTCCATGAGGCTTGCCTGCAACAGCAGTTCCTCGAGATAATCATTACCCGCCTCGGTGATGGTCACCGACCGGGCTTTCTCGTCCAGATCATAATGTTCGGGGCTGAGCTTTGGAATCAGCAGGTCGGCTTCCTGATAAAGCTGGGCCTGATCCTCGAGCGGGCCGGAGATGATCAGCGGCGTGCGCGCCTCGTCGATCAGGATGCTGTCCACTTCATCAACGATGGCGAAGTGGTGCCCGCGCTGCACCATGTCCTCAAGACGGTATTTCATATTATCGCGCAGATAATCGAAACCCAGTTCGTTATTGGTGGCGTAGGTGATGTCGGCGGCATAGGCCTGGCGGCGCTCCGGGTCGCTGAGGCCGGGCACCACACAGCCCACACTCAGCCCCAGGAAATTGTACACCCGGCCCATCCATTGCGAATCGCGGCGCGCCAGATAGTCATTCACGGTGACGACATGCACCCCTTTGCCGGGCAGGGCGTTCAGATAGGCGGCAAGGGTTGCGACCAGTGTCTTGCCTTCGCCGGTTTTCATCTCGGAAATCTTGCCCTGATGCAGCACGACGCCGCCGATCAGCTGCACATCGAAATGACGCTGGCTCAAGGCGCGCCGGGCCGCCTCGCGCACCGTCGCGAAAGCTGCGGGCAGTAACTCGTCCACTGTTGCGCCGGCGGCAAGCTGCTCGCGGAACGTCACGGTGCGGGCGCGCAGCGCGTCGTCATTCAGCACGGCCACTTCCGCCTCAAGCGTGTTGATCTGGGCGGCGATGGGATGCAGCTTCTTCAGTTTCCGGTCTGAAGGCGAGCCAAAAAAACGGTGCGCCAGCGCGCTTAGTCCCATCATGCTCCGAAAGATCCTTTTTGCCTGTCCACAGGGCTGGGCTGAGACATAAGGTCCGCCACCGGTTCTGTCAATGTTAAGGGCATCAGCAGAAGGGCCTCTCTTTTCTCCCTGTTTATGTATTGAGCGGTTTATTATAAGGACTGACACTTCGCAGACGCTTAAACCGGAGTTGCCGATGGCCGCCAGTTCCCCAATTTCGCCGCTCGCCCCGAAAAATTTTCCGCGTATGCCGGCCCTGGCGGGTGCGCGCCTGGCGTCGGCGGCCAGCGGGATGCGATATAAGGGGCGCGACGATCTGCTGTTGATGGCGTTTGACAAGGGAACCTCGGTTGCTGGCATGTTCACCACTTCCAGGGCGCCCTCAGCCCCGGTGGATTGGTGCCGCAAACATCTGGTAAATGGCCAGGGTCATGCGCGGGCGCTGCTTGTCAATGCGGGTAACGCCAACGCCTTTACAGGTATAAAAGGCGATAAGGCCCTGCGGGACTGTGCTGCGGCCGCAGCCAAACAGATCGGCTGCACCCGTGGCCAGGTGATGATTGGCTCCACCGGCGTTATTGGCCTGCTTCTGGACTCGGCGAAGATCACCGGGCTTCTGCCAGCATTGGCCGCCAAACTGAATCCGGATGCCTGGCGGGCAGGGGCCGAAGCGATCCGGACCACGGATACGTTTGCCAAGGGCGCCACCGCCACCGCCAAAATTGATGGGGTGGAGGTGCGCATCAATGGTATGGCCAAGGGTTCCGGGATGATCGCGCCGGATATGGCGACCATGCTTGCCTATGTGGCGACGGACGCAACCCTGCCGCCAGATGTGCTGCATGCGCTGTTGCGCAAATCTGTGCAAAACAGCTTCAACATGATCAGCGTGGACAGTGACACGTCCACCAGCGACACGGTTATGCTGTTTGCCACCGGCAAGGCAATGCACGGTGCGGTACTGCGTGCGGGTGATCCGCGGTTGCGGGATTTCCGGCAAAAGCTGGATGCGGTCATGGGCGATCTGGCGCGTCAGGTGGTGTGTGATGGCGAAGGTGCGCGCAAATTCATTTCCGTGCGCGTCACGGGTGCGGCGTCTGGCCGCGCGGCAAAGAAGATTGCCATGTCGATCGCCAATTCACCGCTGGTCAAAACCGCAATTGCGGGCGAGGACGCCAATTGGGGGCGGATCGTCATGGCGGTGGGCAAGGCGGGTGAGGCCGCCAGCCGCGACGCCCTGTCGGTGCGCATCGGCGGCCTGCCTGTGGCGCGCAAGGGCATGGCCGACCCCGCCTATTCGGAAAGCAAGGTCACGGCGCATATGAAGGGGCAGGAGATAGAGATTGAGGTGGACGTGGGCGTGGGCCAGGCGGCAGCCACGGTCTGGACCTGTGATCTGACGCATGGCTATATCGACATTAATGCAAACTACCGGTCTTGAGGTTGCGGATGGAGATGGAACTGATCGGGCGCACGTCCCGGCTCATTCTGCGCTGCCTGATGCCAGAGGACGCGGCGCAGATCCAGCCTCTTGCCGATAATTGGGAAGTGGCGAAACAGACCGCCAATCTTCCGTTCCCCTACGGCAAGGAGGACGCGGAAACTTTTGTCGGACAGGCATTGACGGCGCATCGGTCGGGCAGGGAATTGGTCTTTGCCATCGTCCGGCGCGAGGACGAGCGGCTGATCGGCCTGACAGGGCTGGTGGCGGATGTGGCGCCGATGGAGGTTGGCTACTGGCTGGGGCAACCATTTTGGGGCTGCGGATATGCGACCGAGGCGCTGGAAGAGATACAGAAATATATCCGTACCATATTGAGCCACCGCAGACTGCATGCCGTGGTGTTCGGAGAAAATGCCGTATCAATACGTGTGCTGACAAAATGCGGGTTTGATTTTCTTGAAAGCTGGGATGAAGATCTGCCGCATCGCGGCGGGATGCGAACCCTTCACCGCTATCAGTGGCTGGCATTGTGACGCGTCTGGTTCTGGTGCTTGCCTGTGCGCTGATTGACGCCTCAGGCCGGGTGCTGCTGACTCAGCGCCCCGAAGGCAAGGCGATGGCGGGCCTGTGGGAGTTTCCAGGCGGCAAGTGCGAACCGGGAGAAACCCCGGAAGACTGCCTCATCCGGGAGCTGCAGGAAGAACTGGGTATTGACGTCGCGGCACGGGATTTGACGCCGTTAAGTTTCGCCTCGCACGCCTATGGCCCGGCGGATGGCGATTTTCATCTGCTGATGCCGCTCTATGCCTGCCATAAATGGCGGGGTGAATGCCGCCCCGCCGAAGCCCAGAACATGGCCTGGGTGCAGGCCGCGCAATTAAACAATTATCCCATGCCTGCGGCGGATGCGCCGCTGATCGGGCCATTGCAGGCGTTTTTGATAAGATGATAACGACGGTTAAGGTAAACTTCCGTTAATCTTGCGCCGCTAGACTTTCTCCCCATCTATAGGAAGGCCCTGCAGAAGCCCCAGCGATAGCGAAAGGAAGTGCATGATGCAGAAGCACGAGGATTTTTGGAACGAGCCGTCCGGCGCAACGGCCATCGAATATGCGATGATCGCCAGCGGCATCGCTCTTGTTCTGGTGGCGTCGATTACGTTCCTGGGAGGCCAGGTAGCTGGTATTCTGGTTGCTATTGCCGTAGCACTCGGCGCCTGATTTCGGCGGACGGCCCCATGTTCGCAGCGGGCGCCCATCCGGTCAGATTGACAATCTGAAAGGTTGCTTTAATTCTGCCGTCCGGGCCGCTGAACTTTTCGTGATAGAGTTTTATTGCGGCAGCCAGTGTTTCGCGGCGTAAAAAGCTGCGCCTGCGGGCATGCAGCACGTTGCCTTCGCCCATGCCGCGCAGTTCCCGCATCAGGGAGATGGGGTCGCTGTAGCTGACGGTGATGGTCTCTATATCCGCAACCGGCCGGGCAAATCCGGCGCGCTGCAGCAAGGCGCCCGCATCGCGCACGTCCACCATCGGCGCGATATGCGGGCTAAGACCCCCTTCACATTCCATCTCCGCCTGGGACAGGCAAAAATGCAGCTCATGAAGGGTTTCCCCGCCGAACATGGAAGCCAGGAACAGTCCCCCCGGCTGCAGTATGCGCCGGATCTGCACCAGGCTGCCGGGAAGATCATTCACCGTGTGCATACCGAGAATATTCATCACCAGATCAAAACTATGCGGCGCAAATGGCAGCGCCTCCTCATCCCCTACCACGCGCAGCCCGAACGCTGCCGCCGCCATTGCGGACGCCAGGTCGCACTGGACGATATGGCCGATACCATGTTCCGGATAATGGGGCAGCAGGTCACAGATTTCACCGTTGTGACAACCCAGATTTAGCGCCAGACCAAATTCGCGCCTTTCATCCACGATCCGCTCCAGCAGACGCCCGCCAGTCTCGCGCAGCAAAAAGTCGTGGCGCGCCAGATTTTCCGCGGCCCGCTGACGCCGCATGCGCAACAGTTTGCGGTCAAAAGGGGCGTTTCCGGATGATTTTCCTTGCGTCATGCGTGATACTATTATGGACTAACCGGATAAGCCGCAATCGCGAATAGGGTGGCGTGTACCAGCATGCTGAACTGGGTGAACAGACTAGCGCCGGTTGGCCTGATGCTGGCCGATGCACTGCTGCCGCCGCGCTGCCTTGCAACGGGCGAAGTGGTTGACCGGCAGGGACAATTAAGCGCGTCTGCCTGGCGCGACATCAATTTTATCAGCAGTCCCATGTGTGCGCGATGCGGCCTGCCGTTTGCGTTTGGCATGGAGGAAGATGCGGAGCAGGAGTGCGGCGCCTGTTTGGCGGATATGCCGGACTATGATCGGGCACGGGCGGTATTCCAGTATGACGACGCCAGCCGTTCCATGATTCTGGCGTTCAAACATGGGGACCGGATGGAAGGCGCGCCGGCCTTTGCCGCCTGGATGGCGCGTGCAGGGGCAGATCTGGTGGCGGACGCGGACCTAATCGTTCCCGTTCCGCTGCACCGCAAACGGCTGTTTCGCCGCCGCTACAATCAGTTGGCCGTGCTGGCGCTGTATCTGGCCCGGTTAACGGCGAAACCGGCGATGGTGGATGCGCTGGCCCGCACGCGGCACACGCCGCCAATGGGGGGATTAAACCGGCGGGAACGGCTGCACAATATGGCGGGGGCCATTGCCGTGCGCGACGCCAGATGGGCAAACGTAGCTGGGAGTAATATTTTATTGATTGATGATGTGCTAACCACGGGGGCGACCGCCTCGGCCTGTGCGCGGGGATTGCGCGGAGCCGGTGCGGCGCGCATAGATATATTAACGCTGGCGCGGGTTGTCCGGCCCGGCTAGCCCCTATATAGTTAGTCTGTAATTGCTCAAGGATGAGACAGGGATGCGCAAGGTAATCATCTATAGTTCTATGTTTTGCCCCTATTGCGATCGCGCCAAGGGGCTGTTGTCGCACAAGGAAGTAGATTTCGATGAAATCAATGTCGACTCTACCCCGGGCGCCCGGCAGGAAATGACGCAACGGGCGCGGGGCGGATACACTGTGCCGCAGATTTTTATCGGTGACAGGCATATTGGCGGGTGCGATGAGCTTTATGCGCTTGAGGCCGCGGGCGAACTGGACAGTCTTTTGGCGGGCTAATTTACGGGAACCGGGAATAAGGACATGGGCGAGAAATTCACGGCTGCCTGTCTTCAGCTCAATTCGAGCGCGGTTGTGGCGGAAAATATCGCGACGGTTACCGATCTGGCGCGTCAGGCGGCGTCGCGCGGAGCCCGTTTCATCACCACACCCGAAGTCACGACACTTGTTACCCGGATGCAGGCCGATGTCATCCGCGGCAGCACGTTTGTCCAGGACGAGGATCCGGCAGTGGCGGCGTTCCGGTCACTGGCCGAAGAATTGCAGTCATGGCTGTTGATTGGCTCCATTCCGATCCGGCTGAGCGATACCCAGGCCGCCAATCGCTGCTTCCTGTTTGATCCCAAAGGAAGGATCGCCGCCAGCTACGATAAAATTCATATGTTTGATGTGGATTTGCCCAATGGC
>SHWM01000031.1 GCA_009693835.1 Alphaproteobacteria bacterium | reverse complement strand
CCATTTTTCTGGAACGCCGCGCGCACCTCGCTGGCCGTGCGGTTGCGATTATCCGTCATGGCCTCAACAATTACAGACACGCCCCCAGGGCCGAAACCCTCATAACGGATTTCTTCCAGATTGGCCGCATCGGCGCCCTGGGATTTCTGTATCGCACGCTCAATATTGTCTTTCGGCATATTTTCCGCGCGCGCGGCGGTGATGGCCGTGCGCAACCGCGGATTACTGTCCGGGTCCGGCAGGCCGGATTTGGCCGCTACGGTTATTTCCCGCGCCAGGCGCGAAAAAATACGGGCGCGTTTTTTATCCTGCGCGCCCTTGCGAAACATGATGTTCTTGAACTGGGAATGGCCGGCCATTTCCTGCTTTCGCTCACTTTCCTGTCTTCAACATGGACAAAATGACGCCAGCCCTCCAGGCACTGGCCGCCAGGGCTTCTTGTAGCAAATTTTTTGGCCCAAACCTACACCCGGCACACAGCCATTTTGCTCTTGAGAGCGCAAGTGAACCCGGCCCGCAAGCCATCCTATGAAGTGAAGCCGCCCTCGCGGTTGGAGTGTACAAACCCCCGGGCGCCTGTTGCTACAGGTGGGCGCCATATATTCCAGACCACGATCCGGAACAGGGACAGCTCCCTTCGGGTGGTTTAAGGCCCCTGGGTTTATGGTCTCCTGACCTGCGGGGCAGCCTCACACAAGATATAGCGCAACTGATAAAGATATGCGCGGCTTTTTGCATCCGGGCTGCCTGGAGCCGTCAAATAGACAGGACCAACGCGAGTTAACGCCCCGCGGCGCGGCGTTTGACCGGCTCCTGCACGGAACGGGCGAATTTTTTTACAACCTCTTCATCAAACAGTTCCGCCAGCTTTTCCGTCATCGCCCCGCCCAATTGTTCGACGTCAACAATGGTGACGGCGCGCTTGTAATAGCGCGTCACGTCATGGCCGATGCCAATCGCCAGCAGTTCAACGCTGGAGCGTTTTTCAATCCAGTCGATCACTTCGCGCAGATGCCGTTCCAGATAATTGCCAGGATTGACCGAGAGCGTGGAATCATCCACCGGCGCACCGTCGGAAATCACCATCAGAATACGCCTCTGTTCGCGCCGTCCCATCAAACGGTCATGCGCCCAGGTCAATGCCTCACCGTCGATATTTTCCTTGAGCAGGCCCTCGCGCATCATCAGGCCCAGATTTTTGCGCACACGCCGCCACGGCGCATCCGCGCTTTTGTAAACGATATGCCGCAGATCGTTCAGGCGTCCGGGGCTGGGCGGTTTGTTATCCGCCAGCCATTTCTCGCGCGCCTGCCCGCCCTTCCAGGCCCGGGTGGTAAAGCCCAGTATTTCCACCTTGACCGAACAGCGCTCCAGGGTGCGCGCCAGTATGTCGGCGCACATTGCCGCCACCATGATCGGGCGGCCGCGCATCGAACCGGAATTATCCAGCAACAGCGTCACCACCGTATCGCGGAACTCCATATCCAGTTCCTGCTTGAACGACAGGGCGTGATAGGGGTCAATGATCACACGGGTCAGCCGGGCCGCGTCCAGCATGCCTTCTTCCAGATCGAATTCCCAGCTCCGCTCCTGCTGCGCCATCAGCTTGCGTTGCAGGCGGTTGGCCAGCCGTCCGACCACGCTCTGATACTGCTGCAACTGCTGATCGAGATAGGCGCGCAGCCGGGTCAATTCCTCGGCGTCACACAATTCCTCGGCGTTGGTCACCTCGTCAAACATTTCTGAGTAAACGCGATATCCGGGAAAACGGCGGTCACCGCTGATCTCGGGCCGCCAGGGCTTGGCGCCATCGGGGCTTTCCTCATTGTCCTGACCTTCGAGTTCCTCATCGGACTCCATCATGACGGTCTGGCCCTCGCCCTCTTCGCCATCCCCTTCCACATACTCCATATCATCGGCGCTGGCGTCGGAAGATGCGCCGCTTTCGCCATCCTCATCCTCCTGCTCCTGATTATTGGAATCGTCGTCGTTCTCATCACTATCCTGATTATCGGGGCTTTCCTCGCTAAGCTCCTCGCCCAGATCAAGATCCGTGATAATCTTGCGTGTCATGCGCGCAAAACGGACCTGGTCGCCGATCAAACCATCCAGTTGCGCCAGATCGTCGCCAGCTTTTTCTTCAATAAAGGGACGCCATAATTCAACAATATTCGCGGCCGACGCAGGCGGCGCAACGCCGGTCAGCTTTTCACGCACGATCAGCGCCACAGCATCGGCCAGCGGCACCTCCGATCTTTCCAGAACATTGTGAAAGCCCATTTCGGCGTAGCGGTGCTCAAGCGCGGCGTTCAGGTTTTTTGCCATGCCTCGCATCTGCCGGGCGCCTATCGATTCCACGCGCGCCTGCTCGGACGCCTCATAAATATCCCGCGCCATTTCTCCCATAGGCGAAAAATTCCGGTGCGTCGCATCATCATGGTGGCGCAGGCGCAGGGAATAGGCGTCCGACAAACCACGGATGAGCAACACCTCGCCCGCCTGCAGGTCCCGCGAGGGCTGCGGCAGCTTCATGGTGTCGCCGCGCACCCCCGGCGTTTCCGCGCCAAAGCTTACCTGTAATTCCGGATCCTCCGCGATGGTGCGTGCGGCAAAGGTCACGGCCCGTTTGAACGGTTCGACAGGACTTTCCTTTACACCATTACTCATATGCGGGCCATAATCTCATTTCCTGAACGTCATCGCCTTAGCGCGTTGCCACATTAGCTGCTGATTCAGGCAATTCCTCGCCAAAGCAGCGCTGATAGAATTCGGCCACGCTGGCGCGTTCCAGTTCGTCGCATTTGTTCAGGAAGGTCAGCCGGAAGGCGAAACCCACATCGTTGAAGATGCGCGCATTCTCGGCCCAGGTCAGCACCGTGCGCGGGCTCATGACAGTGGACAGATCGCCATTCATGAAGGCCGAGCGGGTCATGTCCGCCACCCGGACCATGTCAGAGACAGTCTTGCGCCCCTCAGTGGAATGATAGGCCGACGATTTGGACATGACGATTTCAGTTTCCACATCATGCGGAAGGTAATTCAGGGTCGTCACAATATTCCAGCGGTCCATCTGGCCCTGATTGATCTGCTGCGTGCCATGATAGAGGCCGGACGTATCACCAAGCCCGATCGTGTTCGTGGTCGAGAACAGCCGAAAATATGGGTGCGGACGGAGCACGCGGCTCTGATCCAGCAGCGTCAGCTTGCCATCCACTTCAAGCACCCGCTGGATCACGAACATCACGTCAGGACGCCCGGCATCATATTCATCAAACACCAGTGCGCTGGGCCGTTGCAGGGTCCAGGGCAGAATGCCCTCGCGGAATTCCGTCACCTGTTTGCCATCGCGCAGGACGATCGCATCCTTCCCCACCAGATCGATGCGGCTGATATGGCTGTCCAGATTAACGCGGATGCAGGCCCAGTTGAGACGCGCCGCCACCTGTTCAATGTGCGTGGACTTGCCAGTGCCGTGATAGCCCTGGATCATCACCCGCCGGTTGAACGCGAACCCGGCCAGAATGGCAAGGGTGGTTTCCCGGTCAAACACGTAGGTCGCTTCAAAATCTGGCACATATTCATTCGGTGTCGAGAACGCCGGGACCTTCATGTCACTGTCGATGCCAAAAACCTCGCGCACCGAGACAGTTGTGTCTGGAGCGTCAATGGGCAATTTGCCGGTCGAATCTACCGTCATGATTTTCTTCCATTTGTTTCTTATGAAGCTATACGGGAGGACTATTTGATACCGCTAGCCTTTAACCGGTTATAGGCCTGAATGACCTGTTTTAACTGACCTTCTGTTGCCCTGTCCCCACCGTGGGCATCGGGATGAAAACGCTTCACCAATTCCTTATACCGCACTTTGATATCTTTCAAGGTTGCGGATTCCTCCAGATTCATACAAATGAAGGCCTCCCGCACCAGCGGGGGCCATTTGCGCGCCGGAGGCGGCGGCTGATTTTGCGCCGTGGCCGGGTCCGATGGATCGCCAAACAGGCTAAATCGGTCGCCGCGCGCCATCGCCGCCCTGCCCCGGCCCGTCATGGAGGTATTATGAAGATTGGGATTTCCGTGGCTGGCCGACCAGGTGGGCCGATGCCCCGTTATGTTACCCTTGATATATAGTTCAACCTCGCGTTCATTCATTCCTGCAAAATAATTCCATGTGCGGTTATATTCCCGCACATGATCGCCGCAAAACCAGTAATATTCGCGCAATCGCTCCGGGGCCTTGGGCGCCCTGTGCGGGGCCGGGTCCTTGCAGCCGTCCCAGTTACAGGCGTGTGTCACAGGCTCAGCCGCGCGCTCGGAGCGCCGGCGGATCCTGATCCTGTCTATGTCCCGTGTAAATCTCATGAACCTGGACTGACTGAAAAGATTGGCGGTTAAGGTACCCTCTTTCCTTTGTGTTCTCCTGAAAAAGCCCGTCAGTTTACATTATAATTCCAGCCGGATGAAAACCAAAATGAGCACCGCAGAAACTATACGTGCCAGACTTGAACAAAGCCTTGCGCCCGTACGGCTTGAAATCATGGATGAATCTCATCGCCACGAGGGCCATTCGGGTGCACGGCCTTCCGGCGAAACACACTTTAACGTGACCATCGTCGCATCGATATTCACAGGCAAAACCCGGGTCGCACGGCACCGCATGGTGTTTGATATACTAGGCGATTTGATGGACGCCCCGGTACACGCGCTTTCACTGAGCACGCTGACACCGGAAGAGGCGGGGTCAATGTAATATAAAGACCAGCAGCACCGGCAGCACCAGCATGGAGAGCAAAGTGGATTGCAGGACGATGCCCGCGACCGTTTCCGGGTCCGTGTGGTAACGCAGCGCAAACACATAATTTAGTACGGCCGTTGGCATTGCGGTCTGCAACAGCAGTACCCCGCGCAAGGTGCCTGTCGCCCCGAGCATACCCGCCACACCCCATCCAACCACCAGGCCCATCGAAACCCGCAACACCGCCAGGGCGCTGCCGCGCCACATCGTGCTGCGCCGGACGCGGGACAGGCTCACCCCCAGCAGCATCAGCATGAGGGGAATGGTCATGCCACCGATCAGCTTCGTGGTGTTGGCGATCCACAACGGGGCTTCAAAGCCGTAAAAGCGCACCAGAAGCGCTGGCAGAATGACATAGATCACCGGCGTCCGGGCGGCCTCGGCCAGTGAGAATTTGCCACTGTTGATAAACGGCCCGAGGCTGGTGTTGGCGACCGCCCCGACCATAAAAAACCCGGTTCCCAGCGCCAGGCCCTGTTCGCCGAACGCAAACAGGCAGATCGGCAGCCCCATATTCCCGGCATTAGCGAAACTCAACGATGGCAGATAATGCCCCACCGGCAATCCCGACAGACGCAGAATGACACCGCCTATCATCAGATAGGCGGCAATCGACAGGCCCGCCGCAAAGGCAATCTGGCCGAGCGCCGCAAGCTCCACATGCAGGGTGCTGAGGGTGGAAAACACCATGCAGGGCAGACCCACATTGGTGACCAGCCGCCCAACGGTTTCGGTATCGAAACCAATGCCCGATTTTCCCCAGCCGTATCCGACGGCCGCCGTGGCGAATACCGGCGCCATGATGGCCAGCAGTTCAGCAAACATCAGCGGCGCTGCTTGCAAATGGGAGGAGGAATGAGATGGTTATGGCAGCCGCGCGCTTCACGGCAATAATGCGATCAACAGGACGGGCAACACAATCATCGACAATAGTGTGGACTGCATCACCAGCCCCGCCAGAGTCTCCGGATCGTTGTCGTAGCGCAGCGCCAGAATATAGCTCACCACGCCGCGCAGGACGCCGGTCAGGCCCATGGCTTCGGACACCCCCCAGCCAACAGAAATGCCAATCGCAAAACGCAGCAGCGACAGGCCGGTGGCGCGCCATGCCGTATGCAGGCTGATTTTCGCGAGGCTGGCGCCGAGAGCCATCAGCATGACAGGCATCGCCATGTCGCCCGCCAGTTTCGTGCTGTTCGCCAGCCATTGCGGCAACTCAAAGCCCCCGAAACGGAACAGCAGCGCGGCCGGTATGGCGTACAGGACAGGATTGCGCAGCACATCGCCTGGTGACAGTTTGCCGCTGGCAAACCATATGCCAAGGGTCATATGGCTGATCGATCCCACCATGAAATAGCCCATGGCGAGCGCCAGCCCCTGTGGGCCAAAGGCGAACGGGCAGATCGGCAGCCCCATATTGCCCAGATTTGGAAAACCCAGCGCGCCCAGATAATGGCTGAGTTTCAGGTCCATCAGGCGCAGTACAATAGCGCTAACCGCCAGGCTTCCCCCAAGCGCAAACACCGTCGCCAGTGCGATCCGGCCCAGTTCGGACAGCTCAACACTAATCCCGGCCAGCGAATTAAACACCAGACATGGCACGCCAATATAGGTAGCCAGGCGACTTACCGTCTCGGCGTCAAAGCGCATTCCCGCCCTGGCCCAGACGTAACCAAATGCGGCCACGATGAACACCGGCGCGATAATCGGCAAAACAGTGAATATCATTCCGCCGGACCCTGCGGCGCCCCGGCGGGCGGCGTAATGCGCAACGATGTGATGGCGTTGCGGTTACGGCGCAGGATCTGGAACTTGAACCCATAAAAAGTAAAAACCTGGCCGGCGTCCGGTATGGCCTGCGCCTCGTGAATGACCAGACCGGCGATTGTTGTGGCCTCGTCATCGGGAAGATTCCAGTAATATTCCCGGTTCAGATCCCGGATCGCGACCGAGCCGTCGGAAATAAAACTGCCGTCCGGCAGCATCCGGACGCCGCGCACCTGCGTGTCATATTCATCGGAAATTTCTCCGACTATCTCCTCAAGAATGTCTTCAAGCGTCACCAGTCCCATCAGCGCGCCATATTCATCCACCACCAGCGCGAAATGGCTGCGTTGCGCCAGAAACGCCACTAGTTGCGAACGCAGGGTTGTGCCTTCCGGAACAAACCATGGCGCTTTGGCCAGCGAGAGCACATCAATATGCGCCGCGCCTGATGTCTTATCGCCCTTAAACGCCATCATCAGGCGCAGCAGATCCTTGGCATGCACCACGCCCACAATATTCTCGGGATTTTCCTCCCAGAGCGGCACCCGCGTGTGGGGGCTGGTCAAAACCTGCTCAATGATCTCTTCCGCCGGAAGGGAGGCGTCGATCATATGGATATTTTTGCGATGGACCATAATGTCATCTACAAACACTTCGTTCAGGTCCAGTATGCCGCCGATCATGTCGCGCTCGCGCTTCTTGACC
This sequence comes from Alphaproteobacteria bacterium, assembly GCA_009693835.1. Classification (GTDB taxonomy): domain Bacteria; phylum Pseudomonadota; class Alphaproteobacteria; order UBA11222; family UBA11222; genus UBA11222. The sequence goes on along the minus strand of SHWM01000031.1, from coordinate 19,710 downwards.
GCGCCTTCGCGGTGATGCAGATCGACCGTGCCGCGCAGTTCCTCATGCGCCGACATCACATCAAAGGGACGGCTGGGATCATAGCCAAACATATGAAATATACCCCGGACGGTCATGCGGATGACCACGACCAGGGGCCGCAACAGCCATATAACCCACTGCATCACCAGGGAAACCGCCAGCGACGTGCGTTCCGGTTGGGTAATCGCATAGGTTTTTGGCAGCACTTCCGTGAAAACCACCACCAGCACCGTCATCAGGATGGTGGCATAGGCCACACCTGCGTCCCCGAAGACGCCAATCAGAAGGCTTGTGGCCAAGGCTGACGCCAGAATGTTGACCAGATTATACCCCAGCAATACGGTGCCCAGGACACTTTCGCGGTCAGTAATCAGCCGTTCGGCGGCCTCGGCGCGCCGTGAGCCATGTTCTGCAAGCCGGTGGATGCGCACGCGCTGGGCAGCCGTAAGCGCCGTCTCGGACGCGGAAAAGAATGCGGAGATCAGCAGCAGGACAAAAATCGCACCAATCAGAAGCGCCAATGGCGGATCGAGGTCAATCTGCATGTCCATTTTGGGCTTTGTCTCCTTGCTACTTCATTCCGCCGATGCCGTCAGCACCTGCAGCACAATCCTGGCGTCAACTTCACTGGTCATGAAGCAGTCGCCTATCCCCCGGGGCAGCACGAAATTAATCCGGCCCGCCGCAACCTTCTTGTCCTGCGCCATATGCGCCAGCAGATGATCGGGATTAAGTTTGCCGCCTGCAATGCCCCCGATCCGGGTTGGCATCCCCATGCCGGACAGATGACGTGCCACACGCGCGGCATCATCGGCAGATGCGAGACCCAGTTTCGCTGCCAGGTCAAAAGCCAGACACATGCCGATCGAAACCCCCTCGCCATGCAGCAGCCGGTCGCTATAGCCGGTTTCCGCCTCCAGCGCATGCCCGAAAGTATGCCCCAGATTCAACAGGGCGCGCGGCCCGGATTCCCGCTCATCCGCCACCACCAGCGCGGCCTTGGCCGCACAACTGGTCATCACCGCGCGGATACGCGCCGTCTGGCCGCCATCGCGCAGGGCCGCGCCATTGCTCTCCAGCCAGCCGAAAAATGCGGCGTCCCCAATGAGGCCGTATTTTACCACCTCGGCATAGCCCGCCAGCAACTCGCGCACCGGCAGCGTATCCAGCAGCGCCACGTCGGAAATGACGATGCGCGGCTGGTGAAACGCCCCGATCAGATTTTTGCCATGACGGCTATTAATGCCGGTCTTGCCTCCAATCGAGGAATCCACCTGCGCCAGAAGTGTGGTTGGAATTTGCGCAAAGTCCACCCCCCTGCGCAGCACCGCCGCCGCAAAGCCCGCGAGATCCCCGATGACCCCACCGCCAAACGCCAGCAGCAAATCACCGCGTTCAATCTTCTCGGCCAGCATCCAGTCCAGCAGGGCCTCAAGCTCCTGAAAATTCTTGCTCTGCTCCCCCGCCGGGACGATGCGGACCGCATGGGAAATTCCTGCATCCCCCAGCGCCGACAGCAACGCGGGAAGATGGTGTAGCGCCACATTCCCATCCGTAATGACCCCTACCCGGCCGCGCCGCAGCAAGGGCCGGATAAGCCCAGCCGTCTGCGGCAGAATGCCTGCGCCTACATGAATATCGTAGGCGCGGTCGCCCAACGCCACATGCACGATCTGCGCGCCGGCGCGGCTCATTGATCCTGTTCCGGCGGCAGGGGAAAAAAGGCTTTGAGCTTTTCTATGATCATGTCCACGACTTCTTCATGCGGCGCGTCCACGCTGTCCACCACAATATCGGCAAGCGCATAAACCGGGTAGCGTTCGTCGCGCAGCCGCAACATGGTCTCGCGCGCATCCCCCTGCTTCAACAGCGGCCGGTGGCCACGCCGCGCCACCCGCCGCAACAACAGCTCCACATCCGCGCGCAGCCAGACCGAAACCCCGTACAGGGCAATATTGTCCCGCGTGTTGCCGTTCATGAAGGCCCCGCCCCCGGTGGCCAGCACCCCGCCGGGCGGGCCGCCCACGCTCATGTCCTGAAGCAAACGCTCAATGACCTTGTTTTCCCCCCGGCGGAAGGCAGGTTCGCCATGCTTGTCGAATATTTCAGAAATACTCATGCCGGCGGCGGTTTCTATTTCGCTGTCTGTATCGAGGAATTTGATTCCCAGCCGCGCCGCCAGGCGCCGCCCGACCGTGCTTTTGCCCGCCCCCATCAGACCTATCAGAACGATAACCCTGTGCCCCGTCGGGTTATCCATTGGGGACGCCACAAGAGGTAATTCCGCATCCGATGATTCATCTTCCATGACCGCAGACTATCCGAATTTCGTCTTGTTGAATAAGCCCGAATTTGGACAGCGCCGCAGGCGTGATGAAAAGCGGTCATTGAAAGGCCACAAACCTATGGATAATGTCCCCATCTGTAGAGTCTCCGGGCGGGAGATTCGCTGCTTCCGCTAAATACTGTTCCTAATTACTGTTCCATGAAAGGCGCGCCACCCGACAATGCCAAAACTGCTCATGTCCATTCTGTTATTGCTTGCTGTTCTGGTGGTGGGCGGCGCCATCTATGTCGCCATCTGGGACGTGCCGCCCCCGCTGCGTACCGTGGAGAGAGTTTTGCCGGATGAGATGCTGGGCAAATAATCCAGGCCGATTGTCAGTTCCGTTTTGGGGTTTGCTGGTTGCCGCCTGGTTTGGCGTGACACCTGTCCTCGCACAGGCCCCGGTGCCGCTTCGCCCCGCGACTATGCCGCCGGGTACGGCAGCCCCTGTTCAACCCCCGCCCGTGGCGCCTGAAACGCCGTCGCCATATAGCATCAGCGATAGTGTGAGCAGTGGCGTACTGGATGAACTGGATTTCGCCGAAGTGGGTCTTCTGGGTCCCGAAAATGGAGGCTTTGGTGCGGACACCTGGCGGGGCGCGGACCGGGCGCTGGTGGAGCGCCTGCTTCCGTTGCTGCCCGTTTCAACCCCCTCGCCCACCTTGCAAAACCTGTCCAGACGGCTGTTGTTAAGCACCGCACCGCCGCCCGAGGGGAAAGGCAGCGGCGTCTCCTTCATTGGAATGCGGCTTGGCCGGCTGATTGAAGCCGGACAATTTGAGCTGGCCGGGAAAATGGCCGCGCTGGCGGCCGGCCCCCGTAAGGACGATGCCTTGTTGAAGGCGCGGGCTGAAATCGCCCTGGCGGGCGGTGAATTCAAACAGGCTTGTGATCTGGGCACGGCGCAGATCCGTTCCAGCGATGACATTTTCTGGCTGAAGCTTTCCGGATTTTGCCATGTGCAGAACCGCAACGAGACGGCGGCGCAACTGGCCGCCTCGCTGGTTGCGGAACAGGATCCCGATGACACGGGTTATCAGGCGCTGCTTGGCACTCTCCTGGCTAAATCGGGCAAGCTGCCCGAAAAATTGCCCCATCCGGACATCATTCAAATGGCCATGATCCGTTTTGCTTCTTTGCCCCTGCCCGGAAAAATTGATGTTCAGGCATCGGCGGGCGCATTGAACCTGGCGGCGCGCATGCCGGGCGCTTCCGTTCCGCAGAGGCTGGCGGCGGCGGAACGCGCCGAGGCGCTGGGGGCGGTCCCGGCGGAAGAAGTAGCCGCGCTCTATTCCGAGATGCCCTTCACGGTTGATGACCGCAACCGCGCGCCCGAACTGGTCAAGAAATTGCCGCCCGCAGAAGCCAATGCCCTGATGCATCAGTCGGTGCGGGCACAGGATTCGCCAGACAGTCTGTCGCTGGCGCTCACAACCGCGTTCTCACTGGCGCGCGCCAGCAACAGTTTCGCGACCGTCGCCAGAGTGAATCTGACACCCGTTCGTGATCTCGTTCCTGCCCCGGAGATGCTGCCGCTCGCAGCCGAAGCAGGCCGGGCCCTTCTTGCGGCAGGAGACCCAGTTGCGGCCGTGCGCTGGTATGAAATGGCCCGGGCGTTGAGCATTTCGGGCAACAATCCAGCCGCTGCAAACGCGGCAGGACAGTTGTGGCCGCTGTTGCGGCTGGCCAGAACCACAGCCGCGATGCCAGATAATCTCGAGGAAATTTCCGCCTGGCTGGCGGGGTTATCACACGAGGACCTGCTGAAAAAAGCGCCTTTACTGTTGTCTGCGATGTCGGGTCTCGGTTTGACTACGCCTGAATCGCAATGGGTGAATATATTGTCCGATAAAGCCGCACCCGCGCCGACCCCGATGCCCCCAGCGGCGCTTTTGCATCTGCTGATGCAGGCAAGCCAGAACGGGCGGCCCGGGCAGACGGTGCTGCTGGTGCTTGCCTGTCTGGGCGAAAATGCGGCGGGACTGCAGGATCCGTTTCTTCTCGGCATGGTCGTGCGGGCGTTGACCACTGCCGGATTGCGCGACGAAGCCAACGCGCTGGCGCTGGAGGCCGCGCTGCTGGCTGGAATATAACCATGCCACCAGAAAAAAGGCCGCGCCCGTCCCACAATCCCTCGGTCGAGGCCTTTCTGGAAATGCTGTCAGCCGAACGCGGCGCCGCTGCAAATACACTGGCCGCCTATGGACGCGACCTGACCGGTTTTAACGATTTTCTTCAGCGCCGTCATACCGCACTGATGGACGCACCGGAGGAACTGATCCGCCGTTACATCGACGGCCTGGCAGCGGCTGGAATGAGTGCGTCCACCACGGCAAGACAATTATCGGCCATCCGCCAGTTTTACCGCTTCCTGGTATCGGAGGGTATCCGCCCCGATGATCCATCCGGGACGCTTGAAGGGCCGCGCCGCCGCCGCCCGTTGCCTAAAATCATGGACGAAAACGCCGTGGAGCGTCTGATAACCTGCGCCAGGGGCCGGGACGATACGTCGGCAGCCACACGGTTATGCTGCCTGCTGGAAATTCTTTACGCCACCGGGTTGCGGGTCAGCGAGCTGGTCGGCCTGCCAATTGCCGCCATGCGTGACAATCCGGATTTGCTGCTGGTACGGGGCAAGGGTGGCCGTGAACGGTTGGTGCCGCTCGGCGGCCCGGCGCGCGCCGCGATTGAAAAATACCTGTCCGTGCGCTCACATTTCCTGCCCAAAGGGACAAAGTCCCGTTTTCTGTTTCCCTCAAGGGGCGGCCAGGGACATCTTACCCGGCATCGCTTTGCACAATTGCTGGGTGAGCTGGCGGCGGAGACAGGATTGCCGGCCCGCGCGATCTCGCCGCATACCCTGCGTCACGCGTTTGCCACCCATTTGCTGGCGCATGGCGCCGATCTGCGCGCCGTCCAGCAGATGCTCGGCCATGCGGATATTTCCACCACCGAGATCTATACCCATGTGCTGACCGCGCGCATGGAGGCGCTGGTAAAGGAACACCACCCGCTGGCGCGGGGTTAGCCCCCCATCCTCCCCGTCTTGACAGCGCCCGGTGTCCGGGCCACAAAGCGGGTCGTTTCCATAATGGTAAGGGGCCGATGCGGACCTATCTGGATTTTGAGAAGCCGGTTGCCGAACTCGAAGACAAAATCGAGGAATTGCGGCAGTTAGCTGCCCGGGACGCCTCCATGACCATCAGCGACGATGTCGCGAGGCTGGAAACCAAGGCCGCCACGCTGCTGCGCCAAAGCTATACAAGGCTGACGCCATGGCAGAAAACTCTGGTGGCCCGCCACCCCAACCGCCCGCATTGCCTGGACTATATCCACCAGCTCATCACTGAATTCACACCCTTTGCCGGGGATCGCGGCTTTGCCGAGGACCATGCCATCATCGGCGGGCTGGGGCGGCTGAATGGCCGGCCCATCCTGCTGATCGGTCAGGAAAAAGGTGCCGATACGGAAGGCCGGGTGCGGCATAATTTCGGCATGGCGCGGCCCGAAGGTTATCGCAAGGCCGTCCGGTTGATGAATCTGGCGGAAAATTACAAACTGCCCGTCGTCACCCTGATAGATACGCCGGGCGCCTATCCCGGCGTAGGGGCGGAGGAACGCGGCCAGGCCGAGGCCATAGCGCGCTCCACCGACCGCTGCCTGTCGCTGCAGGCGCCGCTTGTCGCTGTTATCATTGGAGAAGGCATGTCGGGGGGCGCCATCGCACTGGCCGCGGGCAACCGGGTCATCATGCTGGAACATGCGATTTATTCGGTCATCAGTCCTGAGGGGTGCTCGTCTATCCTGTGGCGGTCCGCCGATCGGGCCAGGGAAGCCGCGTCCGCCATGAAATTGACGGCGCAGGAATTACTGGCGCTTGGCGTCATTGACACCATCGTCGCCGAACCGATTGGCGGCGCGCACCGGGAACCCGGACAAACCATCCGTCAAACCGGCAAGGTGATTGAACAGGCGCTGGCCGAAATGGATGCGATGAGCGGCGCGGAAATCGCGGCGGCACGCCGCGATAAATTCCTGGCCATGGGGCGTCAGGGGCTGCTTTAGCAGCAGCCCTCCGGTCCACAGACCGAGCCAGAAGCTTCGGTCGTCGCCACATAATCTTCGCCCTTGGTTTCCTTTGGATGACGAATGACTGAGCGCATACAATCAAATAATCCAGCTTCCTCAAGTGGTATATCAATCAGGGGCGGAACCGGTATGATCTGGGCCGCATAAGGATCCCGGTCATAAAGCCGGTAGGTCTTGTCACACACCGCCACCGGAACGCCACGCTCCAGCACATGGCCATCATCATCCTCGACCTTGCGCCAGGGGCCTGCATAAATGACCGCCTGCTTGCGTTCAAGGCATATCCCCTGCTTGCCTTTATGGGCCGTGACGGTCACAGAACGAAATTCGATCCCTTCAATGGTGCGCCAGGGCGCCGCATCGCGCTTCACGATGGAAATCCCGTGGAAGCCAGCATTTTCAAAGGCGCGCAAAAACTCCCGCTCCTGAAACGCCCCTGAAATACATCCTGACCATAAATTAGGGTCCTGTCGCAGGTGCGGCGGCACTTCTTCGTCCGACACAATATCAGATATCGCCAACCGGCCGCCCACTTTCAGAACGCGGAACATTTCGGCAAACATGGCAGCCTTGTCTTCCGCAGCCACCAGATTAAGGACGCAGTTGGAGACAATCACATCCATACTGGCGTCGGCGATCAATGGGGCCTCATTGGCCTGCTGCTTCTTAAAGGCCTCCAGCGCCTCCAAGTCCGCATAACTGGAAACCGGATGCGCGGCGAGCCAGGATTCGATCGCCGTGATGTCCGTGCGCAGGTCCTGAATCTTGCCAAATTTGAAGGCAACATTATCAAATCCGGTCAGCTCCGCTATCTGGCGGCGATACTTTCCGGCCAGCTCCAGCATAGGGGGGTTAAAATCCACCCCTGTGACGCTGCCTCTAGCGCCCACAATCTGGGACAGGATATAGCAGATCTTACCCCCGCCGCTGCCAAGATCGAGAACGCATTCCCCCTCCCGGACAAATTGCGACGGGTCGCCGCAGCCGTAGTCACGTTCAATAATTTCCTGCGGAATGATTTCGAGATATTTGGGGTCATAATCGACCGGGCAACACAGCGCCTCTTCCCGTTCCTGTGACGCTGCGCCATACCGCAGCAATACTTCTTTTTCAGTATCCATCGGTATCATATTCATGCGGAATTCTCCGTGTGCAACAGTTCGAAGTTCACATTTTTGGCCTGATCGCAGGACTAGAGTCTGTTTCATTTAGATTGAATCGCTCTTCACTGGGTCACCTGAGCCTGTCCTCGGGCTGGCCAAAGGCCAGTCCCGGGGCACTTGTTGCGGGGTCCAGGTTAAAATACACAGGCTTATCCTTGTGGCGCCCCTGCCAAGCCGCAGCCTTCTTGCGAAGGCTGGTGGACCCCGGAACCCGGCTACGCCGGAGCGAAGCCCCTGCTTCGCCGAGGCGAGTAAATCCGGGGTGACAGGCCGAAGATTTCTCACACTTCAAATTAGGTGAGACAGACTCTAGAACAATTCCTGCTGAGATTGAGCCAACTGGTTCCCTCTTAGAGGAAAAAATTGCTCTAACTTAATGTATAGACCATGTTTTGCGGATCAGACGGGATCGCCAGGGGCGCTTCCGTCTGATCCGAACATGGTCTAAGGCGCGTCCATCTGATCCAGACATGGTCTAGAACCCTCCGCCAAACTGGCGTTGCCACCAGCCCCCTCGTTTGGGTCCGGGGGGCGCTTCCGGCAAGGGCTGCACTACTGGTTCTGCTTTAGGCGCCGAGGCTTCAACATGCCCGATTTCAGGAGCCGATTCCTTCTGTGCATCCGCTGCGGCGGGAGGGAGGCCGTCTGCTGGAACATTATCCGCTGAGGAAATAGGGGCAACCAATGCGCCTCCCGGCTCGGCCTGATAGGCCTCAACCATCGCAGGCGGACTATCATTCGCGCGTTCCAGGACTACGGTAGATTGTTCCTCCGGCACCTCCGGACGCCATGCTTCCCATTGCTGGGCAGCTTCGGGCTGTCGAGGCGCCTCTTCCCCGGCCTCCCCCATGCGGATTGGAATAATCAGCACATTACCGGAAGTCCCGGCATCCTGTTCATCTGTTTCGCCATCTGCGGAATGCCCATCCGGGGCCTTCAGCAATTGGGTTCCTTGGCGTTCCCGGTTGCGTCCCCGGCCGCGGCGGCGGCGGCGTGATTTGCGCCGGACCGCCTCATCTTCCGGTGTCTCCCCTTCAATTTTTACAAAAGGTTCCTGCTGCAAGTCGCTAGTTTCACTTGCCCTTTGTTCGTCCGGGCTAACATCTGCGCGGGCTTTGCGTGGCTCGCCTTCGCGCTCACGTCCCCGCCTGTTGCGGCGCTCCCCTGCAGGCTTTTCCGTGACTTCCTCAATTACGGCCTCTTCCAGGGTTTCCGGCACATCCTCGGCCTCGTCTTCTTCCTGGATTTCCGCCGGTACTGGCGCGCTGATCAGTGGCGGCGGTATCACGGCAATACGGTCCGAGGCTTTGATCTCGAAGTTCGGGGATTGCACCCCTTCAGAGGCGATAATGAAGATCGATGAAGCGGTGCGGGCCTCAATCTGATGCAGCCACTGACGTTTTTGATTGAGAATATATATCGCCACCTCGCCCGGCACCAACACGTCCAGAACGGGGTGCTGACGGCGCAGACATTCTTCCTCGATCGCCCGGAGCACCCGCAATGCCAGTGAATCGACCGATCTGACAAGGCCCGTGCCATGGCAGTTCGAGCAGGGGCGCGTCGTTGTCTCCACAACGCCCTGACGCAGCCGTTGCCGTGACATTTCCAGCAGCCCAAACGGGCTGATGCGCCCGATCTGAATATTGGCGCGATCACTGGCCAGGCAATCTTTCACCTTGCGCTCGACGGCCTTATTGTTACGAAGATTGTCCATGTCGATGAAATCGATCACGACCAGCCCTGCCAGATCACGCAGGCGCAGTTGCCGCGCCACTTCCTCGGCCGCTTCAAGATTGGTGCGCAGGGCTGTCGCCTCAATATTGGCTTCCCGCGTCGATTTGCCGGAGTTCACATCGATGGACACCAGCGCCTCGGTAGGGTTGATGACGATATAGCCGCCGGATTTCAACCGGACGGTAGGATCAAACATCGAGTCGAGCTGGGCTTCCACCTGGTGACGCTGAAACAGCGGAACGGGGTCACGATAAGGCTGCACCCGCTTCGCGTGGCTGGGCATCAGCATCCGCATAAAGTCTTTGGCCTCGCGGTAACCCGCTTCCCCCTCAACCTGGATGATTTCGATATCCTTGTCGTACAGATCGCGCACCGCCCGTTTGACGATGCTGCCTTCCTCATTGATCAGACAGGGGGCAGTGGACCGCAGCGTCAATTCGCGGATGGTTTCCCACTGGCGGAGCAGATAATCAAAGTCGCGCTTGATTTCCGCCTTGGTGCGGTTGGCGCCGGCCGTGCGGATGATCAGGCCCATGCCTTCCGGCACCTCCAGCTCCGCCGCAACTGCCTTCAGCCGCTTGCGGTCCGGGGCATTGGTGATTTTTCTGGAAATTCCGCCGCCGCGCGCCGTGTTCGGCATCAGGACACAATAGCGCCCCGGGATGGACAGATAGGTGGTAAGTGCGGCCCCTTTCGAACCGCGCTCATCCTTGAGTATCTGCACCAGCATGATCTGGCGTTTCTTGATAACTTCCTGAATTTTATAATGACGCCTGCGCGCGCGCGGCCGCGAAACTTCATCCATGGCGTCTTCGCCACCCACGGATTCAATGCGCTTGCTTGCCGTATCCTCATCCCAGTCGCCGTCCTGGCGCGCCTGTGTCGGCATATCGCTGCGTTCATTGCGCCGCCTCCGGGCCGGCCGCCGGGCGGGCTGACTCATTTCGGAGGGCGCGTCCGGCACAGGCATTTGACCCGCCTCATTTTGCCGGGGATCGCTTTGCTCCGTTTCACTTTCTGCACCGGCGTGCTGCAGACCAGCTTCCAGCGTGCCAGAGATAACCGCTTCCCGGATGTCGGAATGAAGCCGATCTGCCCCCCCTTCGCCCTCGTTTTCATCCTGAGGGCGTTGATCTCCGGCCGAAGTTTCAATGGTTTCAGAGGCAGCCATGGACCCGGAAGTGTCAGCAGTGTCTTCTAACGGGGTTTCAATCAGGCCAGAGCGGATGGACTCGGGGCCACTGGCCGCCATCAGCATAGGGCCAGAACCAGACCCTCCGCTTATACTGTCCGGGTCATCCGCCGTGTCCTCTTCGCTATCTGATTGGGAGGACACGGTCTCCTGGTCATGGTCTCCTTCTCCCGCGTCTTCCTCATCCTCGTCTTCGTCCGCCCTGTCCGAGGCATCGTTCTTTATCTGGAAATCCACATCCTCATCAGCGTCTTCAGCGCGCTGTTCCTCGGCGGCGTCCGCCTCGAGCAGGGCCTGCCTGTCGGCCACGGGAATCTGATAATAATCCGGGTGGATTTCGTTAAAGGCCAGAAACCCATGCCGGTTTCCGCCATAATCCACAAAAGCAGCCTGCAGGGAGGGTTCTATCCTGGTGACTTTTGCGAGATAAATATTGCCTATGAGCTGTTTGCGCGCCGCAGATTCAAAATCAAAATCTTCAAGCCGGGTTCCCTGAACCACCACAACCCGCGTTTCCTCGGGGTGGGTCGCGTCTACTAGCATTTTCTTGGTCATCGAATAATTCTCCGGGCCACAGAGCACAGGGGCGCACCATCCCGTGGGCGCTGGCTGGTGTGGCTGATGTTGGGAAGTCACCGGCAGTAGAGCTGTTCTCGCGCTCACCTCTCGGGGCAATCTGGCCCAGCGCCGCCAGCCCATTTCGGCTGGCATGCGTGACCCGCCATAACTGGCTGGGCAGGGACGGACTGGCTTGGCTTCCGGGCTTCATTTCTTATCAGGCCGATCTTGGACCGCCTGCCATAATAATTCAAAATAGCTGTTGCGCGATAGGTAGTTAGGTTTCCCGTCCGACCCGTCAACGCATTCCTCTTATCCCTGAGTCCAACTCCCGGATAAAGACGCTACCTGGACACTGTAAACATCCAGCGGGAAGAGAGCAAGTAAACTTGCTCGCGGGCATTTCGCGCGGGAAAGACCTAAAAGCCTAGAATTCATGATCTTTTAAGATGCTAGAAGGACACTGCAGGTTCAACTGATTCGCAGGCCCGCGCCCTTGAGATTGCCAAAGCCCATATTGTTTGCCCGTTGTCTGGCCCGCCTGTTAGCGGCGGGGTGCAGTTTGGCGGGCATCCTGCTGGTAGTTTCCCGTCCCGTCGCCGCCGCCGAGCGGATAGAGGGGCTGACGCTGACGGATGAAGCGCATCGAACGCGCATCATTCTCAATTTATCCTCGGCCATGCCTTATTCCATTTTTTCCCTGGCGGACCCGTACCGGATTGTCATTGACTTGCCGGAGGTGGCCTGGGCGGCCAAAAGCCGCAGCGCCAGCTCACACGCCGGTCTGGTCTCGGGCTATCGATTCGGTCTGTTTCAGCCCGCCAATTCCCGCCTCGTGCTCGATCTGGCAAGGCCAGCCCGGATCACCGGCAGTTACTATACGCAGGCCTCCGGTGGCAAGATGCGATCCGGGCTGGGGGCCCAGCGTCTGGTCATCGAACTGGAACCCACCAGCCGTGACGGTTTTTTGCAGTCCGCAGGATTCAGCCAGCGCAGCCATCCTCCGCTGGACGCCAAGCCGCCCGCCGGACATGGCCTGGCCCTCCCCTCCACGCCCCCCGTCAAGTTGCCGGTCCCAGCGTCGCCACCGGCCGTGGCGCCGGTTCAGACAGGACATGGGCTGGCCGCATTAGCGCCGCCGCCTACTCCAGGGCTTCCGCACTCCCCGCCTGTTGCAGTTGGGCCGGCCTTGCCCGAACAAAAAATGACTCTCCCTCAACCAGAATCTCGCGGCAAAAGGCAGCCCATCATTGTGATCGACGCGGGACATGGAGGGGTAGATCCCGGCGCCTCGACAGCCCAGGGAACCTATGAAAAAAATATTGTTCTGGACACCGCACGCAGGCTGCAAAAGCTTCTGCGCCGCAACGGACGCTATAAAGTGGTGATGACCCGGGACAAGGACGTATTTGTGCGCCTTGCGGACCGTGTCGGCATTGCCCGGAATTCCCAGGCCGATTTGTTTGTTTCAATTCACGCCGACACACTTTCATCAGGTAAGGTCAGGGGCGCATCTGTCTACACGCTTTCCGAGCAAGCCTCCGACACCGAGGCCGAACTTCTCGCCGCCAAGGAAAACAATTCGGACATGATTGCCGGCATCGGCATCGGCGATGAGACGGATGAACTGGTTAAAACCATCCTGATAGATCTGGCGCAACGCGAGACGGCCAACAAGTCCGTGCATTTCGCCAAATTATTATTGCCGGAATTGAATGACGCCGGCTCGTTGCTGAAAAATTCGCATCGCTTTGCCGGATTCCGGGTTCTAAAAGCCCCTGATGTGCCCTCGGTGCTGGTGGAGCTGGGTCTGCTGTCGAACACCACCGACGCCAGAACGCTGACATCCGACGCCGGCCGGGAACGGCTTGCCGAGGCGATCCGGCAGGCCATCAACAGCTACTTCCGCGACTTGCAAACCTGAAGCACCGAACCGCCGTCCTGCACTCCTGCCCGCTAGAGCAATTTGTGAACGGATTGAAACATAAACATTGCCGTTTCTCACCCCACCCCAAACCCCTCCCCATCAAGGGGAGGGGATTCCCTCAGCATACTGGGCTTCTTCTCCCTCCCCCTTGTGGGGAGGGCCGGGGTGGGGGCTATACAAGCGATTCTAAATGATCACAAGCTGCTCTAGATCATGATGATATTAAGTTTGCAAATTCCAGAACTTCAGCCTGTCACCCTGGATTTATTCCAGGGTCCAAGGGTACGAACTCAGGCTGTGCTTTGTGGCTCCCCTGCCAAGCCGCAGCCTTTTTTAGACTGAGCCAGCTGGTTCAGTCTAAAAAGGTAAAGCCGGGACGATTCCGGATGACCGCACGCCGCTCGAAAACCATCAAATCCAGGCCGAATTTATTCGCTGGCCGCACGCGCCGCTTCGCCGCCGGTTTCCGGCCCCGCCAGAATCAGACCTGAAATCAGACCCGCCCTGCCACGGATCGCGGCCTCGATTTCATCCGCAAGATGTGGATTTTCGAGCAGAAATTTGCGGGCGTTTTCACGGCCCTGGCCAATTCGCTGCCCATTATAGGAAAACCACGAACCGGATTTTTCGACAACGCTGCCGGTGACGCCAAGATCGATCAGCTCGCCCACCTTGGAAATACCCTCGCCGTACAGAATATCAAACTCCACCTGCTTGAACGGCGGGGCGACCTTGTTCTTGACCACTTTGACCCGGGTCTGGTTGCCAATTACTTCCTCGCGGTCCTTGATCGCGCCGATGCGGCGGATGTCCAGCCGGACCGAGGCGTAAAATTTAAGGGCGTTGCCGCCCGAAGTGGTTTCCGGGCTGCCGAACATGACGCCAATCTTCATGCGGATCTGGTTGATGAAGATGATCATGCAATTGGATTTGGAGATCGACCCGGTCAGCTTGCGCAGCGCCTGGCTCATCAGGCGAGCCTGCAGGCCGACATGGGTATCGCCCATTTCGCCTTCCAGTTCGGCGCGCGGCGTCAGCGCTGCAACCGAATCAATCACCACCACATCCACCGCGCCCGAACGCACCAGCGTATCGGTAATTTCCAGCGCCTGTTCGCCCGTGTCCGGCTGCGAAATCAGCAATTCGTCCAGATTGACCCCAAGTTTGCGCGCATAAGCCGGGTCGAGCGCATGTTCGGCGTCCACAAAGGCGCAAATGCCGCCTTTTTTCTGCGCCTCGGCAATCACATGCAGGGTCAGGGTGGTCTTGCCCGAGGATTCGGGACCATAAATTTCAACCACCCGGCCGCGCGGCAGGCCGCCAATGCCCAGCGCGATGTCCAGCCCCAGTGAACCTGTTGAAATGGAGGCAATAGGCGCAATGGCTTCTGAGCCGCCCAGTCTCATGACCGAACCCTTGCCGAAGGCCCGTTCTATCTGACCGAGCGCCGCATCCAGGGCCTTGCGCTTATCCATTTTATCCTCACCTACGACACGAAGCGGACTGGCAGCCATCTGTTCTCTCCTTGTTATTTCATACGCGGCAGCCCCATACAACCGGACAGCAATGCGCGCCACATCATGTACGCAGTTTGTTCTCTTGCGCTTGAGTCTGTCAAGCACATATTTTTAATAATGTTTATGGATTTGTACGAATTTTGTTCCTAGAACGGGAAAAGCGCAGAAATGCTTTATTTGCCGCCCATGACTTCTTTTACCCGCGAGGCCAGCCGCCTGGGCGTAGGCGGAGGCGGCGCCGGCGGGATTAGTCAGATTTACGGCCATTGGAAATTATTCCTTCCAGGTGTTTCAGCGGTTGTTGAGCAGATCGATCGTGCGCACCATCAGGTTCTGTGACGCCTTGACCGCCGCCAGGTTGGCTTCGTAAGAACGTTGCGCCTGTTTCATGTCCATGGTTTCTATCAGCGTGTTGACATTCGGCATTTTGACATAGCCGTTGGCGTCGGCGGTCGGATGGTTTGGATCATATACGGTTTCGAATTCCGACTTATCCACCTCGATGCCTTTTATCGTCACGAGTTTTGCGCCGCTTGCCCGATTAAGCTCATTGGCGAAACTGACCACCCGTCTTTGATAGGGATCACCACTTGGCCCCCTGGCTGTGGATTGCGCATTGGCAATATTCTCGGCGATGATGCGCATGCGCGTACCCTGGCTGTTCATGCCCGATATCGATGTTTCAATGGCGGATTTAAGATCCATATGCCCTCTCCCGTGTGCCCGCGAAATTGTTATTCTGATCCTGAACTAGTTCCGGTTTCCAAGCGCGATCTTCAGCATCTGCGACTGCTTGCGGTAAATCCCGGTAGCCGTTTCATACTCCATCTGGGTCTCGCCCAGCTTCACCATCTGCTCCTCGATCGAGACCGTATTGCCAGACGGATTCACTTCAAATATGTCGGACTCCTGCGGTTTGAATTTGAAATTCTGTGCGCCAGTGCCCCCCTTGATATGCATCGGATGGGTAAGCGCTAGTTCCGACGTGGATTGGCTTTTCAGCAATTTATGAAAATCCACAGGCTTCAGATCACGCGCCCTAAAACCTGGCGTATCGGCATTGGCAATGTTTTCTGAAAGCAGTTTCTGCCGCTCGGAAAGCCATTCCATTCTGGTGCGCAACGCGGACAAGATCGGTACGCTCTTGCTGTCCATGATAATTCCTGTGCGCCGGGGCGCGCTGAATATGAAGCCGTCAATCTATAAGCGGCCCCATAGTCAGGCTTTCCACTTAAGAAATCTTTAATCGCGCGACATTCATGTGTTTCACGAATTAACCCGCCGTTAAGCATAATCCGGCACATTCCGGTAATTAAGGATTCACCACGAGAGTAATTAAGGAAACGTGCTCTTGGAAATGATGGAATATATCCGCTTCGCTCTGGCGCTGCTGTTCGTTCTTGGCCTGATCAGCGCCTGTGCATGGTTTGGCAGACGCATGGGGCTCACCGCCCGTGTGCGTCAGGGCCGCAGAGCCGGGCGGCTTTCCGTGTCCGAGGTACAGGCGGTGGACGCCCGCCGTAAACTGGTGCTGATCCGCAGGGATAACAGGGAACATCTGGTCCTTCTGAACGGCGATCGCGACCTGCTCATCGAAAGCGGTATTGAAGCGCCGCCCGGGCAGGCAACAGCCCCTGATTCAGGCGGTACAGGCAACCTGTCACGCATTTTGCCGTTTATTGGAAATTCCCGGGCGTGAACAAAAACCCGATGCCAGGTCTCTCGTTCAATCTGCAATTTTGGCTTGCAGGCCTCCTGCTGCTGATCGGCATGCTCTGTGTTGAACCCGCCACCGCCCAGTCCATATCGATCAATCTCGGCGGCCCTGCAGGGATGGCGGGCGCCGCGGCTAATCCGGATGCGGAAGATGTTCTGGGCGGGACCAATTCGGTGACCGGACGCGTCCTGCAACTGATCGTCCTCATCAGCGTCCTTAGTATAGCACCAGGCATCCTGGTGACGGTTACATCCTTCACACGGATTGTGGTGGTTCTCTCGCTGTTGCGCAGCGCGATCGGCACCCAGACTTCGCCCCCCAATGTGGTGCTGATCTCCCTGGCCCTGTTCTTATCGGCCTATGTCATGGCCCAGGTGTTTCAGAAATCCTATGACGACGGCATATTGCCTTTGCTGGAAGAGCGCATCGATCCCCCCGTTGCCCTGGAGCGTTCCATCGCGCCTGTCCGGCAATTCATGCTAAGCCAGGTGCGCGAGGCGGACCTGCGCCTGTTTCTGGGGCTGTCAAAGGCCGTGGCCCCTGCCACGCCTGACGCGACGCGGTTACAGGCCCTCATCCCCGCCTTCATTATTTCCGAGCTCAAGCGCGCCTTTGAAATAGGCTTTCTGCTGTTCATCCCGTTCATTGTTATCGACATGGTCGTGTCATCGGTGCTGATGTCAATGGGCATGATGATGCTGCCCCCCATCATGATTGCGCTGCCGTTCAAGCTGATATTCTTTGTGCTGGTCGACGGCTGGGGCCTGGTCGCCAGCAGTCTGGTGCGCAGTTTCCAGCCTTAGCTAAAGCGGCTCGATGAATTTTCGCGGCGCCCGGAAAAGCCGGCATTGTCTGCCGCTGTCACCAGACGGTTTTCACATGGGCGTACTGAAGGATTTTCTCGTCAGCAGTGATCAGTTCCAGCGACAAATGCCGGGCAAGGGCAACAATCATGCGGTCAGCCGGGTCTTTATGAAAATCGCCTGGCAGCTCCATGGATTTAACGGCAATTGAATTATCAACCGGAACGAATTCAATTGCAGGTATGCGCGCCACTTCGGCAAGCCAGGAATCAATATCCATCGACAGAATAAGCCGGTTGCTGGTGACCAGCACCGCAATCTCCCAGGCACTGATCGAAGATACAAGAATGCTGCGCTCTAATTTGATGTTTTTCTCAATGAGCTGGCCGGCTTTGCGGGAAAGCGCATGATGCCCGCTCACCCACCAGACCAGCACATGGGTATCCAGAACGATCACTCAATGACTTCCCACAGATTATCCCCGGCGGATTCCGTTGGCCGCTGAAACGCCACTACCGATCCCCGCAACCGGTCCAGTGGATCCATCCCGGAGGAACGATAAACTTTAAGTTCCAGGGTTGGTTTGCCATTGTCCGTGATGATGACGCTCTCGCCGGTCTGTTCGACCTCGCGCATCACTTCCAGAGCTTTGGGTTTGAACTGTGATTTTGAGTATTTTTTCATCTCTCCACCTATAGTCATATGACTATGGTCATTGAAAGAAGGCGACCAAGCCTTGTCAATGCCGCGCCAGTGGATTTTGCCGTGACGTCAAGAATCCATACCACGCCGGATTTTACTGAATTAACTTCGATAATACCTTGAAATCATCCGTGCCGGCCTGCTCCAGCCATTCAAACACCGCCATCTCGGTGGTGATGATGGCGCCGCCCGCATCCTCGATGCGGGCAAAGGCACGCTCCATACTGCTCTGTTTGCGCGACGCCACCGCATCGGCGGCGACGAACACTTCCAGCCCCTGATCGCACAGCTTCAGGGCCGTCTGTAAAACACAAATATGTGCTTCCATACCGCCGATTACGATCTGCTTCTTACCAAAAGCCTTAAGCTGACCGGAAAACCCGGCATTATTCGGACAGGCGAATTCGAGCTTCTCGATGGGCCCGCCTGCGGGCATATATTCCGCCAGTTGCGGCACGGTTCGGCCCAGCCCGCGCGGATATTGCTCGGACACCAGCGCCGGCACCCCAAGACGCCTGGCCGCCTGCATCAGGATACCCGCATTGCGGATGGCCTCCTGACCGCCATCATACATGGCCGGGGCAAGGCGTTCCTGAATATCCACAATAATCAGACAGCTATTATTTTTATCTAGCAACATGGCCTGTTCTCCTGTTTTGCCGAATTGGGAGATTGCATTGCCCCTCATCCGCCATCTATTCTAGTGTGGTGGATTTGAAGTTCCTGCTATCCTGACGGCAAGTTGGTTTCAGGAACTTCAAATCTGAAACCACACTAGGAACATTAACATGCCAGTGTCGCTATAATTCCAAAGTTAGCATCGGAGCTTGCTGAACTATCTTGCTAACTTTGAAATCGCGACACTAGGTTCCAAGCATAACCATAAACGGGGAAGAATCACATGGCTGGAATTCATGGCGGCAAACTGGCGGCGCGGGCGCTCAAAATGGCGGGCGTGGAATGCATATTCACCCTGAGCGGCGGGCATGTGATGGCGATCTATGATGGCTGTCTGGACGAAGGCATCAAGATTATCGACGTGCGCCACGAACAGGCGGCCGTGCATGCCGCCGATTCATGGAGCCGTCTGAACCCCGGCAGCATCGGCTGCGCGGTGGTGACCGCTGGCCCCGGCGTCACCGATGGCGTGACCGGCGTCGCCAATGCCTGGCGCGCCAATTCTCCTATTCTGGTGATTGGCGGGCAAGGCCCGTTCAGCGCCGCCCGCAAGGGATCGCTGCAGGAAATGGACCATGTCAGTATGATGCGCCCGATCACCAAATGGGCCGACGCCTGCTATGACACCAAGCGCATTCCGGATTATATCGAAATGGGCGTGCGCCATGCGGTGTCGGGTAATCCCGGCCCGTCCTTCCTGGAAATTCCCATGGATGTGCTGATGGGCACGGTGGAAAGTTTTGAGTCGGTGCGGTTCCCGAAATTCCGGTCTGTACCCCCGCAAGCCCTGCCGGACCTGAATGATTGCCGCGAGGCGCTGGAAATTCTGTCCAAGGCGAAACGACCGGTATTGATGGCGGGTACCAGCGTCAAATGGTCCAATGCGTCCGGCCCGCTGAACGATTTCCTGGCGCGCACCAATATCCCGACCTATGTCAATGGCATGGGCCGCGGCACCATCCCGCCGAAATCCAATTATCTGCTGAATCGTTCGCGCAAGGACGCCATGAAAAATTGCGACGTGTTCATCTGCGCGGGCGTGCTGCTAGATTTCCGGCTGGCCTTTGGCAAATCGATCCCTGCCAACGCAAAAATCATTCAGTTCGACATCGACAACACCCTCATCGGCACCAACCGTTCGGCCGACGCCGCCGTGGTGGGCAATCTCGGGGCCTCATTCGCCTCGGTGGTGCAGATGATGGACCGCGAAAAAATCCATATGGATTTCTCCGGCTGGCTGAATGAGCTGAAGCCCATTGAGGCCAAGCTGGAAGCCGAGA
>SHWM01000030.1 GCA_009693835.1 Alphaproteobacteria bacterium | reverse complement strand
CCGTCATGCCCGATGAATAGCTAAAGCCAGTTGCCGAGGCCACCTTGCGCCCCACCACGCCGTGCAGATTGGGACCGATCTTGTTGCCATCCGCTGCAATAACGGAATGACAGGCGCCGCATTTCTTGAAAATCTTGCCGCCATTGTCCGCATTGGCGGCAGCCAGCGCAACCGCCAGGCTGATCTCCGCCCCGGCAGCCGCCGGGGCTCGCGCCGTGCCCGGCGTTGCGCCATCGGCCGGGACCTCCGCTTCCGCCTTCTCCGCGCCATGAGATTCGGATTCAGGGAATATTTGTTCGCTCACCAGTCTGATCACGAACAGAAACAGAAATGTGCCCAACATAGCGCCGGCTATCTTGTTAATAGTGAACGAATCCATGAGTTTCCGCCTTGCTGGTAACAACGCGGGACATTAGCCGCTATCGTCTGCCGGGTGCAAGAAGTATAAGGAAGACTTATCATGAGAGATCAGGGCCCTACCACGTGAACGCCACCAATCCGATTATCCTGATTCCGGCCAGGCTGGGCGCCACGCGGCTGCCCAACAAGCCGATGGCGGATATTCATGGCCAGCCCATGATTGTGCATGTCTGGCGGCGGGCGTGTGAATCCCGTGCAGGCCGCGTGGTGGTGGCTGCGGGCGAACAGCAGATTGTGGACGCCATCACAGCGGCAGGCGGCGAGGCGGTGCTGACCGATCCGGCGCTTGCCTCCGGCTCCGACAGGATTGCGCAGGCGTTAAAGGTCCTTGATCGGCGTCAGCAACATGATTTTGTCATCAATCTGCAGGGCGATCTGCCCACCATTGCGCCCCGGCATATCGGTGCGGTCCTGCTGCCGATGGTGGACCCGGCGGTGGATATTTCGACACTGGTGACACCCATCACCCGGCCAGAGGAAATCACGGACCCCAATGTCGTCAAGGCGGTCATAACCATTCCGCCAAAACAAAGTGGTTCCCTGAATATTGGCCGGGCGCTATATTTCAGCCGCGCCGCAATTCCCGCTGGCGATGGCCCTTATTATCATCATATAGGCATCTATGCCTACCGGCGCGCCGCGCTGGAAAGATTCGTCACCTTAAAACCCTCGATCCTTGAATTACGGGAAAGGCTGGAACAGTTGCGCGCCATGGAAGCAGGCATGAATATCGCGGTGGTCTGTGTGGACACGGCGCCGCTTGGGGTGGACACCCAGGCCGATCTTGAACGCGCCCGTCTGGCATTGGCCTAGACCATGGCGAAGCATCCATCCTCGCCAGGCGCGGCGAACATCATCTCGTTCCAGGGCGAACCCGGCGCCAATTCCCAGATGGCCTGTCATGAAGCCTTTCCAGGAATGGAGACGCTGGCCTGTCCGACTTTTGAAGACGCCTTCGCGGCGGTCGAGGAAGGCCGCGCGAGCCTGGCCATGATCCCTGTTGAAAATTCCGTTTCCGGCCGGGTGGCGGACATTCATCATCTGCTGCCGGAATCCGGCCTTTACATTATTGGCGAACATTTTTTCCGGGTGCATCATCAGCTGCTGGGGATAAAGGGGGCAACGCTCGCCGGCCTGAAGACCGTGAGCAGCCAGTTGCCAGCGCTTGGCCAGTGCCGCAAACTGATCAACGAATTGAGACTATCGCAAATCCCGTCCGCCGATACCGCGGGCTCGGCGCGGCTGGTGGCGGAAGCCGGCGATGCCACGGCGGCAGCGCTGGCCTCCAGCCTGGCGGCGGAAATCTACGGCCTGGATATTCTGCGCGCCAATGTGGAGGATGTGGATCACAATACCACCCGGTTTATGATCATGTCGAAGGAGCCGGTTGAACCCGCGCCGGACAGCGGCCACATTATCACCAGCTTTGTGTTTCAGGTGCGCAATGTGCCCGCCGCCCTGTTCAAGGCGATGGGCGGCTTCGCCACCAATGGGGTCAATATGACCAAGCTGGAAAGCTATCAGCTCGATGGTTCGTTCAACGCGACGCAATTCTATGCGGATGTGGACGGGCATCCCGCGCAACGCTCATTGCGGCTGGCCTTTGAGGAACTGGAGTTTTTTTCCTCGCATCTGAAAATACTTGGCGTCTATCCCACACACAAATTCCGGAGCGGAGGCAGGTAATCCCCGTTGTTCTATTTCAATCAGGCGTGATGCATCACGGCTTTGCAGAAGCCGGTTGTTTGGGTTTGCCGCGCTTTTCCGGGGCGGATAATTGCTTCTCCAGTGCTGCAATGCGGGCTTCAAGGCGCAGATTTTCCTGCCGAGCCTCGGCGGCCATGGCCCGGACGGCGTCAAATTCATCGCGCGCAACAAGGTTCATGCTCTCCAGCCAGCGCTCCAGGCGCTGACGCATGAGGCTGTCTATCTCGCCTTTTACTCCCTGCGCGGCGCCGGCGGCGTTGAGCATGAATTTGGCCAGATCATCCAGAAAACGGTTTTCGGTTTGCATGCGGGTCCTCAGAACGGCATATGGGAACAGGAAATAATAGGTCTGCATCATAGCATAGATTAAATGGGCGGTAAGAATGTTGGAATTTCCGCGTATCGATCCGGTTGCGCTTCATATAGGGCCGTTACTGATCCGCTGGTACGCGCTGGCCTATCTTGGCGGAATTTTACTGGGCTGGGCCTATGCCGACAGGCTGGTGCGCAAGCCGGCCTTATGGCCACAGGGCAAGGCCCCCTGCACCCCCGATCAGATCAGCGATTTTGTCACCTGGGTGACGCTGGGCATCATACTGGGCGGCCGGCTGGGCTATGTGCTGTTTTATAATGCGCAATATTATCTGTTTAATCCGCTGGAAATTCTAAAAGTGTGGCAGGGCGGCATGTCCTTTCATGGCGGGCTGATCGGCGTGCTGCTGGCCATTGTGATATTCACCCGCCGCAACAGTTTGACGGCCGGCAGCTTTGCCGATCTGATCGCCAGCGTCGTGCCCATCGGCCTGCTGCTGGGCCGGCTGGCCAATTTCATCAATGGCGAATTATGGGGCCGCGTCACCACCGCGCCGGCCGGGATGGTGTTTCCAGACGGCGGTCCCCTGCCGCGCCATCCGAGCCAGCTTTATGAGGCCGGGCTGGAAGGTCTGGCGTTACTGCTGCTGCTGTTTGTGGCCGGACAATATTGGCGTGGCCTGTCGCGGCCATGGCTGATCACGGGGCTTTTCGGAATCTGTTACGGAGCGGCGCGCATCTTTGCGGAAATATTCCGCGAGCCAGACGCCCAGATAGGCTTTCTGACAGGCGGCGTGACCATGGGCATGGTTTTGTCGCTGCCACTGCTATTGGGAGGCGCGGCGCTGATGACCGTGGCGTTGCGAAAGCGCACCGCATGAATGAACTTCAATGCCATTTGCAGGAAATCATCCGCGCACAGGGGCCGCTATCGGTCGCAAGCTATATGGCGCTGGCGCTGGGGCATCCGCAATATGGCTATTACCAGAGCCAGAACCCGTTTGGCGCGCAGGGTGATTTTATTACCGCGCCGGAGATCAGCCAGATGTTTGGTGAACTGATTGGGCTGTGGTGCGTGCAGCGCTGGCGCGATATGGGCGCGCCACGTGAATTTATACTGTGTGAACTGGGGCCGGGGCGCGGCACATTGATGGCGGACGCCCTGCGTGCGGCGCGTATATCAGAGGATTTTCTGATTGCAGCACAGCTTCATCTGGTGGAAACCAGCCGCACGCTGCGCAAACTCCAGCAATCAGCCATAAAACGCCCGGTTATCTGGCAGGATCGCGCCGCGGATTTACCCGCCCTGCCCGCGCTGGTGATCGCCAATGAGTTTTTTGACGCGCTGCCCATCCATCAATATCAACGCATGGCGGACGGCTGGCATGAGCGCATGGTTACTACTGATCCGTCAACGGATCAACTTCGTTTCATGCTTTCACCGCTGCCCGTTGCCAGCGCGGACGCGTTTCCTGCCGCGCTGCGCCGGGCGCCTCTGGGCGCCATCGCCGAATTGTGCCCGGCGGGTCAGGCCATCATGACGGACCTGGCTTTGCATCTTGCAGAGCAGGGCGGCGCGGCGCTGATTATTGATTATGGATCAGAGAGCAGCGCGGCGGGAGATAGTTTTCAGGCGGTACGGCGGCACGGCTATTGCGATCCGCTGCAAAATCCAGGGCAGGCCGACCTGACCGCACATGTGGATTTTGAAGCTCTCGCCCGCGCGGCGCAGGCTGCGGGGTCCCGCACCGACGGACCCGTTGAGCAGGGAAAATTTCTGTTAAGGCTCGGCCTTGCCGCGCGCGCCGGACGTCTGGCGATGAACGCCACCGATGAAGAACAAACCGCCATCACTTCAGCGTTTCACCGCCTAACCGGATCGGATCAGATGGGCAGCCTGTTCAGGGCGCTGGCGCTGCGCCACCCCTTGCTTCCCCCCTCCCCTGGCTTTGAGGCCTAGAGAATGACACACAAAATCCCCTGTCTCACGGCGGATCACCTGGCGGCGGATAGCGCTATCCGGCATGGTTTTTTTACGCGGCTGGGGGCTGTTTCCAGCGGCATTTATTCCTCGTTGAACTGCGGACTTGGCTCTGGCGATGCGCCCGAAAATGTGCGGCGCAACCGGGAGCTCGTGGCCGGCAGCCTGGGTATAGATTTAATTGCAGGGGCGCATCAGGTACATGGCCATGCGGTGCATGTGATCCGCACTCTGGCTGACGCAGGCCTTCGTCCGCAGGCGGATGGTTTGGTGACCGCTGCGCGCGGCATTGGTCTTTCCGTGCTGAGCGCCGATTGCGCGCCCATTTTGTTTGCCGATCCTCAGGCAAAAATTATCGGCGCGGCCCATGCCGGATGGAAGGGGGCGCTGTCTGGCGTTGCCGAGGCGGTCATCGATACGATGCAACAGATGGGCGCGAAACGCAGCGCCATTATTGCCGCCATTGGCCCCTGCATTTCGCAGCCTGCCTATGAAGTCGGTGAGGATTTTGAACAGAATTATCTGGCCCAGGACCCTGCCAGCGCCGCCTGTTTCGTGAAATCACAGCTTCCCGGCAAAAGGCAGTTTGCACTGGCGGAATATGTCGCGTTGCGGCTGGCGCGCGCGGGCATTGGCGCGGTCCAGAATCTCGGCGTTTGCACCTATCAGGATGAAGCCCGGTTTTTCAGTTTCCGCCGCGCCACGCATCGCGGCGAGCCAGATTATGGCCGGGATATATCCGTGATCGCCCTCGCCCCATGAATGTCATTTTACGTCTGCTGATGCTTGCGGCGGTGCTGGACGCAACCGGGTGCGATACCGAGCGCCAGCCGCCCATGCCCTATGCGGTCATGCCAAGGGACGCCAATATACTGGGCGAAATACTTGGTCATCCCGGTGTCGAGGTGATGCCGCCTGATGGCGTTTCCCCGGCAGTTGGCGCGCAGTTGGCGGGTGCGCTGGCGGCAGCGCTACAGGAGGAGGATATTCCCGCGCTGATGGGAAAAGAACTGTCCGGCGGGCATCAGATACGGGGAGAAGTAAAAATCGAGAACGGCTCTGTCGTTATAAACTGGCTATTATACAAACCGGACGGCGAGGAGCTGGCCGGGGTGGAAGTGCGTGACGCCCTGGGTAAGGACGCAGATCCCGATAAGCCGCTGGAACCGGAAGTTCTGCAGGCGCTGACTTCACGGGCGGTAACGGCGCTCGTTCTGCATTTTCCGGCAGCCGGGGGCCAGCTTGAGCCGGATATGAAGGTTTTTGTGGCCGATATAGAGGGTGTCCCTGGCGATGGCGGCAAATCGCTGCCGCGCGAGCTGCGCAGCGCCCTGCGCGCCGCGGGTATGAATGTCGCCACGGCCGCGGAAGCCGGCGCCTTGCGCATAGAGGGGCAGGTCCAGATTACTGAACAGGGCGCGGGCCAGCTTGTCGCCTTGTCCTGGCGGGTTCTGGACAGCGCGGGGAAGGAAATCGGCCATGTGGATCAAAGCAACCCGGTGGCGGCCGGACGGCTCGAGGGGAACTGGGGCGACATCGCCTTCGGTGCGGCGGCGGGCGCCGAGGAGGGCATCATTCCGCTGCTGGAGGACTACCGGGCGGAAACCAGCCACAATCAGAAAGACTAGGCCGCCGCATTTGCTTATTCAGGGCCTTCTTGATACAAAGCGCCACACAGCAAACATAGAGGCGACCCCATGAAGCTGTTAGCGGGCAATAGCAATTACCCCCTTGCTGAAGCGATCGCGGCGCATCTGCAACTGCCGCTGACGCGGGCCAGCGTCCGGCGCTTCGCGGACATGGAAATTTTCGTGGAAATTCAGGAAAATGTCCGTGGCGAGGATGTTTTTGTGCTGCAATCCACTTCGTTCCCCGCCAATGACCATCTGATGGAATTGCTGATATGCATCGATGCGCTGAAGCGGGCCTCGGCGCGGCGCATCACCGCTGTCATTCCTTATTTCGGCTATGCCCGGCAGGACCGCAAGCCCGGCCCGCGCGCGCCTATCTCGGCCAAACTGGTGGCCAATATGATCGCCACTGCAGGCGCCAACAGGGTTTTGACCGTGGATTTGCACGCCGGGCAAATCCAGGGATTTTTTGATATTCCCACCGATAATCTGTTTGCAGCGCCCATCCTGATGCGGGATATCCGTGACCATTTCGACAATGCCAAGCCCGTCATCGTATCGCCGGACGTGGGCGGCGTGGTGCGCGCCCGCGCGCTGGCGCAACGGCTGGATGTCGATCTGGCGATTGTCGATAAGCGGCGCGAACGCGCAGGCGAATCCGAAGTCATGAACATTATCGGCGAAGTGGATGGCCGCGTCTGCATCATGGTCGATGATATCGTGGACAGCGCAGGCACCCTGTGCAATGCAGCAAAATCCCTGAAGGATCAGGGGGCGGTCAGCGTGCATGCCTATGTCACGCATGGCGTCCTGTCCGGCGGCGCCGTGGCGCGCGTCGAGGCGTCTGAACTTGAATCGCTGGTCACGACCGACACGATCGCGCCGACCGAGGCCATGCGCAAGGCGCGCAATATCCGCAGCCTGCCCATTGCCCCCTTGATGGCGGAGGCCATCCGGCGCATTTCCGAGGAACAGTCGGTCTCCAGCCTGTTTGATTAACAAATCACCCAGTTGGCCCTTGATCAGCGCGGCTATCGGGGGTAAAACCCGCCGCTAGGCCATGTTCGGATCGGATGGAATAGCCAGCGGCGATCCCATCTGATCCGTAGAACATGGTCGATTTAATATTTCAGAGCCATTTTTACCGTTTTGGTTGAACCATCCGGTTCAACCAAAATGGAAATGGCTCTTGCAGGTTTTCCTTCTCCAGCCGCCCCCGCACACCGGGACGCGCGGCCAACCGGGTGTATGATCATGGCCGAGATGCAGACAATTACCGCGCTGAAACGGGACGGCGCGGGCAAGGGCCCCGCCAGGGCGAGCCGCCGCGACGGCCGGGTGCCAGGCGTCATCTATGGCGGCCCGGAAAAGCCCCAGATGATTTCCATTGATAATGCGGCGCTGCTGAGGGTTCTCAAGCGGGGCGGGTTCATGAGCCACCAGTTTATGGTCGATCTGGGTGAGGGATCCCCGGTGCGCGTCATCCCGCGCGATCTGCAGCTGGACCCGGTGCGCGATTTTCCGCTGCATGTGGATTTCATGCGTCTGTTCAAAGGCTCCACCATCAGTGTGCAAATTCCGGTGCGGTTTACCGGCGAAGGTGTGTCGCCAGGCATGAAGCGCGGCGGCGTATTGAATGTGGTGCGCCACGAAATAGAGCTTCTGTGCCCCGTAGATGATATTCCTGATCATATCGAAATTGACATCAGCGAGCTGGATATAGGCGACGGCGTGCATATCTCGGCGGTCAGGCTGCCTGCAGGTGTGCGCCCGGCCATTCGCGGCCGCGATTTCACCGTGGTGACGGTGGCCGCCCCGGTTGTGGAACAGGCGGCGGCGGAACCTGTTGCAGCGGCAGCGGCGGCGGCGGCCCCGGCAGCGGCAGGCGGCAAGGCGGCGCCAGCGGCTGTTGGTGGCGCAAAGGCCCCGGCGGCCAAGTCCGGCGGCAAGAAATAAGCACACCCGCGCGCATCAGATTGAACCCTGGCGTTCGATCTGAACGTGACAAGATGGCCTGTGCCGAATATCGGGCATCCTTCAGATGAATTTTAAGGTGAGGGGCAGAACCATGCTGCTCTTAGTCGGGCTCGGCAATCCGGGCCAGAAATATGCCCGGAACAGACATAATGCCGGCATGCTGGCGGTAGACCGGATTGCGGAACATTACCGGCTGGCCGCCCCGCGCCAGCGTTTTCAGGGCATCAGCCGCGACGGGCTGATTGCAGGCTGCAAGGCCGTGTGCCTGAAGCCAGCCACATTCATGAATCTGTCCGGCCAGTCGGTCGGCGAGGCGATGCGTTTTTTCAAACTGACGCCCGCCAACATCGTGGTTTTTCATGACGAGCTGGATCTCGCGCCCGGCAGGCTGCGCGTTAAAACCGGCGGCGGCAATGGCGGGCATAACGGGCTGCGCTCCCTGGATGCGCATATCGGGCCGGACTATCGCCGTGTGCGCATCGGTATCGGGCATCCCGGCAACAAGGACCTGGTGACGCCCTATGTATTAAGTGATTTTACGGCGGATGACATCACGGAATGGCTTGATGCAATGCTGGAGGCGATGGCGGCCTGCGCGGAATATCTGATGCGCGGCGAGGACGACGCGTTTCAAAGCCGGGTGATGGCGCTGCTGAAGCCCGCCGCGCGGACGCCAACCCCCGCCAGAAACAATCAG
The DNA here is from genome assembly GCA_009693835.1 of Alphaproteobacteria bacterium. Taxonomy (GTDB): domain Bacteria; phylum Pseudomonadota; class Alphaproteobacteria; order UBA11222; family UBA11222; genus UBA11222. The sequence continues at coordinate 19,128 of SHWM01000030.1, read as the reverse complement.
GAATAAGGAACCGGCCCGGATGGGATTCAAATGCGGTATTGTGGGGCTTCCCAATGTGGGCAAGTCGACATTGTTCAATGCGCTGACGCAAACCGCGGCAGCCGAGGCGGCCAACTATCCGTTCTGCACCATTGAACCCAATGTGGGCGATGTGCCGGTGCCCGATCCGCGGCTGGACGCGCTGGCGGCGATTGCGCAATCCGCCAAAATCCTTCCAACCCGTCTGTCCTTTGTCGATATTGCGGGTCTGGTGCGCGGCGCCTCGAAAGGCGAGGGCCTGGGCAACCAGTTTTTGTCGCATATCCGTCAGGTCGACGCGATCATCCATGTGCTGCGCTGTTTTGAGGACCCCAACGTCACCCATGTCGATGACCGGATCGACCCGGTGGCCGATGCCGAAACAGTGGAAACCGAACTGATGCTCTCGGACATGGAAAGCCTGGAACGGCGCGTGGACAGCGCACGCAAAAAAGCAGCCGGCAAGGACAAGGACGCGCTTTTGCTGCTGGCGGTGATGGAGCCGGCCCTGGAGGCGCTGCGCGCAGGCCGCCCCGCCCGTAGTGCTGCGATCCCCGAGGATTTGCGGCCGCAGTTTGAGCAACTGGGCCTGATCACCGCCAAACCAGTGCTGTATGTGTGCAATGTGGCGGAAAGCGATGCGGTTACCGGCAACGGATATTGCGCCGCCGTCGCCGCCATGGCGAAGGCGGGCGGGGCCGCCGCCATCCTTGTGTCGGCGGCGATTGAGGCGGAGGTCGCCTCGCTGCCCAAAGAGGAACGCGCCGAATTTCTGGAAACCATCGGCCTGACGGAAACGGGGCTCGCGCGCGTCATCTTTGCCGGTTACGGGCTGCTTGATCTGGTTACATTCTTCACCGTGGGCCCCAAGGAAACCCGGGCCTGGACGGTGGCGCGCGGGGCCCGGGCGCCGCAGGCGGCAGGCGTCATTCACACCGATTTCGAAAAGGGCTTTATCCGGTCCGAGACGATTGCCTATGACGATTATATTTCAGGCAACGGTGAGACCGGCGCCAGGGAAGCCGGGAAAATGCGGCTCGAAGGCAAGGACTATATGGTGCGCGACGGCGACGTGCTGCATTTCCGCTTCGCCAATTAAGAGCGTAATGCAGGCTTTCAGCGCCCTTTGCGGGATTTACGGGAATCGGTCGCACCGCTAGGCTCCATCAATCTGGAACGCGCCCAGAAACCACGCGCCGTAGAGTGAGGGGGACGGAGTGAAGGGTGCGTGCCAAAATTATAATGGCAAGGCCTGATCCTGTTTCGCGCAGAAGGTCAAATAATGACAGAATTATCGGCAGATGACCGGCCTGCCTCGCAGGTCGTGCGGGAACTGATGCGGGACTATATTGCGCGCCAAACGCAGACCCGCGAATATCATGGCTATTTGCGCCGCAAGGTAGAACTCGCGCGGGTCTCGGTACGCGCGGGCCGGGGCCGTTCCAATGATGAAGTTGAGGCCGAATTTGCCGCCAGATGCGCCCCGGTCGAAGGCGAGGCGTGAGGGTCGTCTGGACGCCGGAGGCGGAACAGGACCGCACCGATGTGTGGGACTATATTGCAGCCGATAACCCGCGCGCGGCCGCTCTGTTTCCATGATATCCACAGATTTCAATTGGCGAAATGTGATTGATCGGAGAAACTGGTGATGGAGGCTGAACTCGAGGAATTGCTTGCTGATTGCCCCAAGCTTTATCATATGGCGGAAAGGGGGGCATGGGCCGGAATCAAGAAACATGGGTTGTTGAGCACGTCAGCTCTGCTCGACTTGTATGCCGTGGAAGAGACCCGAAGAAAAAGGATTGAATCCTCACACCGTCCTAAAATAGAACATCTGTCCGATTCAAATATCGGAAGTGCTTCTATTCGCGATCAGAAGCCAATGAGTGACGATGGATTAAGACGCGCCTTACCTGCCCATATCACTCCCAAGGATTGGTATGAGTTCCTAAATAGGAAAGTATTTTTTTGGTTAAGTAAGGACCGTCTTGATAAGCTGGCTCTCGCTCGCGCGTATCGTGGGAAGGAACACGAAATCCTTGTTCTGGACACTCGCAAAATCCTTGTTCTGGACACTCGCAAATTGGTCGAGGCTTATTTCGACAAAATATGGCTATGCCCGATAAATAGCGGGGCCACAATTGGTTTACCGTAGCCTCGTGATTATGACACCTTCGCAAGGATCAAAGAATATGATTACGCCAAACGGCGTCTAGGGCGGGAACGAGCAGTGGAACTTTGTGTCGATTATAGTGTGCCCGATATCACGAAATACATTTTGAAGGCGTATGTTGCTAGAAATGCTAAATTGGTTCGGGGTCTCGATTGAAAATGATCTCCCGTATGGCCGGTCAAAATCTTCCCCATTTCCCCCGCTCCCACCCCACTCCGGGATTGACAGTGGGCGGCGGCGCAACTAGTGTCCGGCGCGATTGGCGGTCGCCCCTGCGGGGGCGGCCCGCGCTGTTTCGGGGGCTTGCAAAACACGGGCAGATGATGGCTTGATCGACCATGACTGATCCGTCCATACCACCGCCGCAGGAAAGTTTTGAGGCCCGTCTGGAGGCCGCGCGCCGCGCGCAGGGGCAGCCAGGCGGGGCCGAGGCCAGAGGCGGCGCCATGGGCACGGCGTTCCGGCTGAGTGCGGATCTGGTGTCCGCCGTCGTGGCGGGGGCCGGGCTGGGATGGGGTCTGGACTGGCTGTTGGGGACCGGGCCGTGGTTATTGCTGCTGTTCTTCTTTTTGGGCATCGCGGCGGGAATTATGAATGTCATTCGCACGGCGAACGCGATGAACGCCGCACAACAGGCGGAAAACAGGGCACCGGACGGCCCAGAAGGCCCGGCACAGGTTTGAGGGGAACAGGATAGACAAGGAAACGGTCTTGGCCACGGAACATCACAATCCATTCGCCCATAGCCCCATGGCGCAATTTGAAATTCACCGCTTCATTCCAATGCAGGCGGGCGGCGTCGATGTGTCGTTCACCAATTCCAGCCTGTTCATGGTCGTTGCACTGATGGCGGTGACGCTGTTCCTGTCGCTGGGGATGCGCCGCGGAGCGCTGGTGCCCAGCCGATGGCAGTCGATGGCCGAACTCAGCTATGAATTCGTCGCCAACATGATGCGCGACACGGTGGGCACGGCGGGCCAGAAATTCTTTCCCTTTGTGTTCACATTGTTCATGTTCGTGCTGTTTACCAACATGCTGGGCATGGTGCCCTATTCGTTTACCGTCACCAGCCACATCATCGTCACCTTCGCGCTGGCCAGCCTGGTGTTCATCGGCGTGACGGTGCTGGGCTTTATCAAGCATGGCATTGGCTATCTGAAACTGTTTGTGCCGCACGGCGTGCCCGCGCTGCTGCTGCCGCTGATTGTGGTGATCGAGGTGATTTCCTATCTCAGCCGCCCGATCAGCCTGTCGGTGCGTCTGTTCGCCAACATGATGGCGGGCCACACCATGCTGAAAGTGTTTGGCGGCTTCATCATCATGCTGGGTTATCTCGGCGGCTGGCTGCCGCTGGCGTTTTCGGTCGCCTTTATCGGCCTCGAAATACTGGTCGCGTTTCTGCAGGCCTATGTGTTTGCCGTGCTGACCTGTATCTATCTCAACGACGCGCTGCATTTGCATTAGGGGTCGCACAGCGTCAAGCCCACTCACATTGCCCATAAGGGCGGATCACGGAAGGATTTAAGTCATGGAAGCAGCAGCAGCAGCCCTTTTGGGCAAATATATCGGTGCCGGTCTTGCCGCCATCGCGCTGGCGGGCGCGGGCGTCGGCATTGGCCATATATTTGGCAATTATCTGTCGGGCGCGTTGCGCAACCCGGCCGCCGCACAGCAACAGTTTCCCAATCTGCTGCTCGGCTTCGCGCTGGCCGAAGCGACCGGCCTGTTCGGCCTTGTCGTTGCGCTGATCCTGCTGTTCGTGGTCTGACGCCGCAACCGGGGAAACGCAACCCATGCCGCAATTAGTCGTTGCAGATTTTGCGCCGCAGCTTGTCTGGCTGGCGATCACCTTTACGCTGCTGTACCTGATACTGGCGCGGGTGGCGTTGCCGCGCATCGCCACCACGCTGGAAAAGCGCCGCGATGTCATCGCCAATGATCTGGATGAGGCAGGCAGCCTGAAACGCCAGGGCGAGGAGGCGCTGAAGGTCTATGAGGCGGCGCTGGCTGCCGCGCGCGGACGGGCGCTGGCGATTGCAGGTGAAACCCGTCAACGCCTGACCGCAGAATCCGACCGGGAAAAAGCCGCCCTCGGCGCCAGCCTGGCGCGTCAGGGGGCCGAGGCCGGCCTGCGAATTGCGGCGGCAAAGAAGGAAGCCATGACCAATGTCCGGCAGATTGCGGCCGGCGCCGCCGCCGGCATCGTGGCTAAATTGCTGGGCGCCGCACCGGACGGCACGGCGGTAAATGCCGCTATTGATGCCACGCTTTCAGGGGGCAGGGACTAGACCATGGAAGCTTTCTACGACCCGGTGAACTGGGTGGCCATCGCCTCGGTGTTATTCGTGGGCCTCGCCGTCTACCTCAAGGTTCCCGGCATGGTCGGCGCAGCACTCGATAATCGCGCGCGGGAGATCGCCAACGAACTCGATGGCGCCCGCAAATTGCGCGAGGAAGCCCAGGCGCTGCTCGCCAGCTATCAGCGCCGCACCGCGCATGCCGGCAAAGAAGTCGAGGAAATCGTCGAAATGGCCCGCGCCGAAGCGGCCCAGCTTTCCAGAGAAATACAGGCCAGCCTGAAAGCGCAAACCGAACGGCGCGGCAAGCTGGCGGAAGAAAAGATCGCCCAGGCCGAAGCCCAGGCCATTCTGGAAGTGCGCGCCGCCGCCGTGGATGCGGCGGTCGGCGCCGCCAGAACCCTGATCAAGGACATGCTCAGCCCGGAAAAAGCGCGAGAACTGATCAACCAGAACGTCAGCGAATTACGCGGCAAGCTGCACTGAGCGGTCAGGCCAGCCTTAACGGGCGCCGCATCGGCCGCCCTCCGCGCATGGCCAGACCCTGACCCGGTATCCCCCGGCCAAAACGATCGCAATGGGCATGCGTGCGGCTTGCAGAATCACATTTATCTGTAAAGAATTACTGCGATAATACGATATCGGGGATATATTCGGATCACTAAATGGTTTTGCGCTGGCGGATGTAATGATGCTGATGAACAATACCAAGGCATTGGTGGATGCGCGTCCCGCGCTGGTGCTTAACGCGGATTACCGGCCGCTCAGTTATTTTCCCCTCTCGCTCTGGTCCTGGCAGGATACGATCAAGGCGGTGTTTCTCGACCGTGTGGACATTGTCAGCGAATATGACCAAAAGGTGCACAGCCCGAGCTTTGAAATGGCGCTGCCGAGCGTGGTGTCGTTAAAGCGTTACGTAAAACCCGCACGATACCCCGCCTTCACGCGCTTCAACCTGTTTCTACGGGATTGTTTTGTCTGCCAGTATTGCAATAGCCGGGAGGAACTGACCTTTGATCATGTGGTGCCGCGTTCCCGGGGAGGGCGGACCATCTGGACAAATGTGGTGGCCGCCTGTTCCTGCTGCAATTTACGCAAGGGGGCGATGCTGGATTCGGAATGCGGCATGCGGCTGCGCCGCCAGCCGTTCCGGCCCACCAACCAGGATCTGCAACGGGCTGGGCGGGCCTTTCCGCCCAATTATCTGCACCAGAGCTGGGTAGACTATCTATATTGGGACAGCGAACTGGAATCCTGATTTTATTTGTTCTTATAGCTTGACACATTACGTGAACCAAAATAGAACAGAATCGCTAGTTTCTATTTTGTTCCGAGGGGTGCCCACCGATGCTGACCAGCAAACAGTATGAATTACTGATCTTCATTAATGAACGAATCCGCGAAGGGGGCGTGTCGCCGTCGTTCGACGAAATGAAGGACGCGCTGGATCTGAAATCCAAATCGGGCATTCACCGGCTGATCAATGCACTGGAAGAACGCGGATTCATTCGCCGCCTGCCTAACCGCGCCCGTGCGCTGGAAGTATTGCGCCTGCCGGAAACCATGGCCCAGCACGGGCGAAGCCGCGGCTTCTCCCCCAACGTCATTGAGGGCAGCCGGACCCCCTTTACCGGTGTCAGCCTCCCCGTCTCCGCCGACAATGCAAACAGCGTCATCAACATTCCCATGCTGGGCCGCATCGCCGCCGGCACACCCATTGAGGCGCTGGAAGACCGGTCCGCGATGATGGCCGTGCCGACGGACATGCTGGGCGCGGGCGCGCATTTCGCCCTGGAGGTTCAGGGCGATTCGATGATCAATGCCGGCATTTTTGACGGGGATATCGCCATCGTCAAACAGTGCGATACGGCGGAAAACGGCACCATCGTCGTGGCCCTGGTGGACGGACAGGAAGTAACCCTCAAACGGCTGCGGCGCAAGGGCGCATCCATTGCGCTTGAACCGGCCAATCCCAACTATAAAACGCGCATATGCGGCCCGGACCAGGTGGCCGTGCAGGGCAGGCTGGTAGGCATATACCGTAAATATCATTAAGGGCGGCATGCGCTCAGATGGAACCAGATGGTTCCATCTGATCAAACAAAGTTGCCTTACTTATAATGTGTTAGGGCAGCGCCGCTCCAGGGGCGTCCGATAAAGACTACATAAGCAGAATTGGACCGGAATTTATCCGATCATAAAGTCCTAAACTCTGGTGATTTTTATGCAGATGGCCTAGCAGGCGCACTTTGTTGGGCGCATTCCACCCTAACAACCAGGCATCACCAGCCTCGATGATGGGTGTTTTCAGCATGTCGGGCCTATCTATCAGAAATTCCTGTAACATTGGTTGACCGTAGCCACCCGGAAAACCTGATGGCCGGTGCCGCCATGCGGCGGTGCGCTTATCAATCAGCACCGCCCAGCCAAAAGCATTCAGCCAGGCGTCCAGAAGAAACCGGTCATCGCGTATCAACTCGAGACTATAGAACCGGCAAGAAATCTGACGTTTTTCCATCCAGCCAAGCGCCCTTTGGCAGGCGCGGCTGTCGTTCCCCCCGAAAACCGTGATCATAATGTGCCTATTTGATTATAAAGTGATTCTGAATAGCCCAGTTTTGCATAGAACCGAACACGCCACATGTGACCGCGATCACATATAGGTAGAACTTATGATGGCGATTCGCGGGCGGCCCGTTCGGTGCGCCGCCATAGGGGAGCGGACGTAGCCGCGTGACCGAAACTTCGGCAGAAGCCCTGGACGCAATGGCCAGGCCCTGCCGGCAGCCGGGCGCATCATGAAAATTTACAACGGCCAATATATCGGCTGATACACGCAAACCGGCTCAAAAACTGTCAAGCGCCTCATGATCATCAATGGCGGTCGCCATGCGGCGGATAAACTCCATCGATGTCGGGGCTGGCTGCATCAGCGGCGCGTCGGGCGGCTGGCCAAGCGTGCCGGTCCACCAGGCCAGCGCCGCGAAAAACTGCTGGCGGTACAAAATCCAGGCGTCTTCAAAGGCGATCCGCTCGCCGCCGGCGGCCGCCAGACAATCCAGATAATGCCCCAGCAACTCCCGTTCCCACATTCGGCGTTTTTCCGGAGCAAGGGCGGTGGAAATGCAATAGGACACATCGCGGCTCCAGTTGCCCTTGGAGCAGCATTGCCAGTCATTCAATCCCATTTCGCCAGTGCGGGTGATGTACCAGTTCTTGAGATGCACATCGCTGTGAATGAAAGTCCGGGGCAGATCATGGTGGCGCGCCACACATTTTAGCGTCGCGGGCCAGACCTCGGCCTCGCGCTGAAACAGACGCGGCGGGATGACTGCTTTCGCCTGGCTAAACCCCCGCACGCAGGCGTCGGCGAAACCCGCTTCCTCGGCTGTCACGGTGAAGAATTTCTCCCAGCTGGAAAACGGCGCCAGGGTGGTTTTAAGCTCGGGACTGCGGTAATAGCGCCCGTGCATGTTGGCGAGCTGCCGCATCTGGCTTTTAGCGTTGTCGAACGTCAGCTCCATGTCCACACGCCCAAACTCCACCTCGCCGGTCATGTCGTTCAGGATGATGATCGAATTCAGGCTGACCGGATCATAGCGCGCAAACAGCGGTTCCGGCGCGATGATGTTCAGGCCGGGCCGCACCAGATTGTAAAAATTCACCTCGGCCTGCACGCCTTCGTTCATGCCCAGCAGATAGCGGCTTTCGAGGCTCAGCGTACCCTTGCAAAAAATCCTCCGCGGCAGGCCCGCTTTCTGGCCCGCGTCGTTCCAAACCAGGGAAATGATGCGGCGGCTCGATGTGCCTTCATCCGGCGGGCCCAGCGTGTGCGAAACCACGGCCGCACCAGGACTTTTATGCGCCAGAACGGCGCTGAGCCATTGCGGCGTGATGGATTCGTAATTCAGCGGCAAGTCTTCGCGCCGCAGGAACGGCTTATTGGCCCGCGCTTTTTGCTCGGCATGAAAGCGCTCCTTGATCTGATCGAATGTAATCGCCACGCGCCGCCCTCACACTATAGGGAGATTGTTCCGTTGCGCCGGATAATGCGGCGGCGTATTGGCGGTGTCCAGCAGGGATATATGCTGTTTCGCGACGCCGCCGCAAACGGCTATGCCGGACTTCTTGAATCGCATTGCGTCATCCTGATAGGATGCCTTTCATTGCCGCGTCACCGAGGAGCACAGACGACATGCCCTATATTGAAGGCGAAACCATCCATGATGCCGATTCCCACGTGATGGAGCTTCCAGGCACGCTGGAGAGATATGCCGACCCTGCCTTCCGCGCGGCGATTGCCGCACAAGATCAAAGGCAGGATGTTGCGCAACTGCAGCGGCATGGGGATGATAGTTGGCCGCTTGAGATGCAGCGCCTGCATGATGAGGCGGACTTCAGGGCCGGGTTTGAAGAGCATCTGCTGGTGCGGAAGAATTACCAGGCCACGGGCGCCTTTCGCCGCGGCGACCGGCCATTGGCGCTGGATCTCCTGGGGTTCGCCAGCCAACTGGTCTTCACGACCAACGGACTGTTTTTGTTTGATCTTGAGCATGGCAAGAACGCCGAACTGGCGATCCAGGGCGCGCGCGCGCACAACCGCATGATGGCGGATTTTTGTTCGGTGGACCGGCGCCTGCTGGCCGTCGCATACGTGCCTCTGGTGGATCGGGCGCGCGCGGTGGATGTGGCGCGGGAAGCCATTAATCTGGGTTGCAAGGCGCTGATGATCCCCACCCGTGCGCCAAAAACCCATTCACCCAGCCACAAGGAACTTGACCGGTTATGGGCGCTGGCCCAGGAAGCCGGATTGCCGATCCTGTTTCATGTGGGCGGCGAGGTGAAAACCAACCCGGCCTATTTTGAAAATGGCGGACCAGCGGTGCGCGACTTTCATGGCGGGGCGGAAAACTTCACTTCGGTCAGCTTCATGGGCATTCCGCTCTCGGTGTGGCAGACACTTTCTGTTCTGGTTTTCGATGGCGTTTTCGACCGTTTCCCCGCTTTGAAGTGGGGGGCCATTGAGCTGGGTGCAAGCTGGGTGCCCAGCCTGATGCAGTTCATGGATTCAGGCGCGGCGGCGTTCGGAAAAGAAGAGCGTCTTCGGCAGCTCTCCGCCAAACCCAGTGAAATACTTCAGCGGCAGTTCTTTGCGACACCCTATCCGCACGAGAATACGGGCTGGATCATCCGGAACGGGTGCGAGGACATCTGCCTCTTCTCATCCGATTATCCGCATGTGGAAGGCGGCCGCAACCCGATGAAGCGCTTCAATGGCACTATGCAGGGCGTGTCAGAAGGCGCGCGCCACAAATTCTTCCGTGACAATTTCATCACCATGATGGGGGCCGGTCTGGATGTCTCGCTGCACGGCGCGCCTGTGCTCAAGGCTGTATGAGGCGGCTCAACGATTGACGTCCTTTAGCCAGCGCAGTGCCTCGTCAGGGTCCAGACGGTTGCGGTAATCCACATCCACAAACGCCTGGCGCACAATCCCGTCAGCGCCAACCAGATAGGTCGCGGGCACTGGAAGGCCATAACTCTTGTCACCATTGTGAGCCAGCAAATCAATGCCAAAGCCGTCATAAACCGGTTGCAGGGACGCATCAAGCGTGAAGGCAAGGCCGAAACTGCGCGCCACCTTATTGCCCGCATCGGAAAGCACCGGAAACGCCAGCGCATTTTTCTCAACAGTCGTGAGCGATTGGTCTGGCGTTTGCGGAGAAATAGCGACCAGGGTTGCGCCTGCCGCCGTAATTTCTGGAAGCTGGTCCTGCAGCGCTTTCAGGCCCAAATTACAATAAGGACACCAGTCACCGCGCTAAAACGTAATCAGCAATGCGCCTTTGGCGCGCAAATCCAGGCTTTTGATCATCGTTCCCATCACGTCCGGCAATTCAAAATCCGGCATCCGATCGCCAACCTTCAGCGCATTCCCGGTCAATCCGGACGCCGCTAGTTTGGCAGTAGCCGCTTCCATTACAGCAAAGGCCGCAGGTGGAATTCTTGTGCGCGCCCCCTCCGTGATGGCCTTGGTGGCTTCAGCTAGCGACATGGCAATGTCCTCTCCGGTCAGTCCCGACGTACAAATGTTCCGGCTAATCTACTTTGTTCATACAAAATTTGCCAGTTCGGCGCACCGGCATCGGTTTTGCCGCGTCCGGATCATTGTGAACCAGTTAAAGAGCTATATAATCAGTCCGAACATGAAGGGGATACACCAGTGACCAATCGAAATTCGACGCTGCATGTGGCACCATTGCTGGACATGATCAGGGCTCAGGCGGGGCAGGCCGACGCCAGCCGGTCCGTTGCGCCGGAAGTCATCGCCGCCTTGAAACAGAACGATGTGATGCGCCTGTCCGCCAGCCGCGAGATCGGCGGCCTTGAGAGCAGCATCGGCGCGATCGGCCAGGAGCTGGAAGCGGTGGCCGCCGCCTGCGGATCAACCGCCTGGTGCCTGTGGAATCATCTCTGCGTATTTCATTTTTATTGCGGCCAGCTGGGCGCCACGCATGCGGACTGGCTGCGCGATATTGTGGGCAACCGGAACTGGGTATGCTTCCCAGCGGGCGCGGGCACCACTGTAAAGGCGCGCATCGAGGGCGGCGAGGTGGTGCTGAATGGCGAGGCGTCATTTGGTTCCGGCGGGCGTTATGCGGACTGGATAGGCGTGATCTATCTTTATGAGGGGCAGCGCGGGCCGCACTTCACTCTGCTGCCCACCAATCAGCCCGGCGTGCATATCGACCCGACATGGAAGGCGATGAGCCTGCGCGCCTCGGCGACCGATCATGTACGGTACACCGATGTGCGCGTGCCGCTGGCGCAGGTTACTCCCTACACGGTCAGGTTTCGCGATCTGTTCCGCAGCCCGGAATATCCGGTGGTCCATCCGCGCTACCGGGAGGACTGGGTGGGCCTGTCGGATCTATGGCTCGCCTGCATGGCCGTGGGTGTGGCGGATGCGGCGCTGGTTGAGGCCTGCAGCGGCATTCAGGACCGCGTCGCCATCATGGGAACCAAGATGATCGAGCGGCCCACGATCCATGTAAATCTGGGGCAGGCGGGCGCCATGATCGATATGGCGCGCGGCGGAATTTACAATGCCTGCGCGCGTATCGATGCACGCATCAATGCGCGCCAGACACCGTCCGAGGGTGATTATCTGGAACAGCTCGCGGCCAGCATGATGGCGCTGCGGCTGTGCGATGACGCGATGCGCCTCATTCTGCGTGTGCTGGGCGGCAATGGCCTGCGCGAAGGGCAGACGTTCGAACGCCGCTACCGCGATTTTCAGGCGATGCCGATCCATATTAATGCGCATCCCGACCGGGTGTCCGAGGCGTATGGGCGTCATCTGCTGGGCCTGCCAAGTGAAAATCCCTTCTGAGTCACTGTTCTGGAATAAATTTCAGGGATGGAAAATTGCCGGGCGGCGGGTATTATTTCCGGCCTTATCATTTAACTGGAGAAATGCATGACGAACCCGGGGTATCGCCACCGCAATGGCCTGTGGCGTTTGGTAGTCTACGCGGCGGTCAGCCTGGCTTTCTCGAACGTGGAGGGCCTGGCCGAGACAGCGGCACCAGACAAAACACCGCCGGGATTCGTAGCCGGCTATCTTCCCAAAGAGGCGCTTCCGGACAGTCTGTCCCTGTTGCCGCCGCCCCCCGCCACTGGCTCGGCCGCCCAGGCGCGCGATGAGGAGGCGGCGAAACATGCGCTTGCCCTGAACGGGACTCCGCGCTGGAAACTGGCCACGCTGGACGCCGATCTTTCTTTTCCGAATGCGGCGGGAACCTTTTCCTGCGCGCTGATGGCGCCGGTGACCGAGGCGGATACGCCGCATCTCTACGTGCTGCTGCAGCGATCCATGACGGATGCAGGCCTGGCGACCTATGCCGCCAAGGACGGCTATAAACGCCTGCGGCCTTTTATGATCAATAATCAGCCCATCTGCTCGCCTGAATACAGAAAACGTCTGGAAGACAATGGCGCTTATCCCTCGGGACATGCCTCACTCGGCTGGGCCTGGGCGCTTATTCTCAGTGAAATTGCACCAGAGCGGACGAATGCCATTCTTGCGCGGGGCAGAGCCTTTGGCGACAGCCGCAGCATATGTAATGTCCATTGGGAAAGCGATGTGGCGGGGGGCCGCCTGGTGGGGGCCGGTGTTGTGGCGCGCCTGCATGCAGACCCCGCCTTTCTTGCGGATCTGGCTGCAGCCAAGGCGGAACTGGCGGCCGTCCGCGGCAAGAAGCTAGGTCCAATACGGGATTGCCGTGCGGAGGCTGAAGCCATGGCCATTTCACCGTAGCGGCTTGCACGGGAGACCACCGATTTGCTAGTCTTGGACGCCATTCATTATCAACTGACACGAACACGGAGTTAATCCCCTATGAGCCAGGCAAAGAGCGCCGCCCCCAGCAAACCCGCCTATATGTATGACACCAGCAATGTCGACTGGCGGGTTTTCATTACCGTCGGCACCTATTACAAGGTGCTGAATGTCGATCTTGACGCCGGGCAGGCGGATATGATCGTCAAATTCGACCCGAACGCCCAATGCATGTACCACCGCCATACTGCAACGGTGACGACCCTGGTGCTGGAGGGCGAGCATCATGTGTACGATGTACAGGGCGATGAGCGGGTGCTGAAGATCAAGCCGGCGGGCAGCTATTCCGTGGGCGGCGAAGGCGAATTGCATATTGAAGGCGCGGGCGATGAGACGCTGATCCTGTTCTTCAGCATGCGCACCAAAGGCGACGTGATTTACGAACTGCTGAATGATGATCTGACGCTGGCCAAAAGCATCACGGTCGCCGAATTTTACCGCGACTGGAAAGAACACTGGCCGGCCGATTTCGAGAAAAAGGCCTGATTGCAAAACTGACTTCAAAATAAAGGGGCCCGATTATACCGGGCCCCTTTATTTCGTTTAGGCCGGTTTGCGGAAACGGTAGATAAATTGATCGGTCTTGTAACGCACGGCGGGATCGAAAACAGTTTTCGTATGGTCGTCCGTGGCATTGCGCAGCACCGTGCTTTCGCCATCAAACGTAAAACCGGCTTTTGTGAAATCATTCTTCACCACCTGTGGATCGATGCGGTGCATGTCATCGACGGTTTTGAACGTATCACCGCCAGCGCTAGCCGCGTGATCGACCACTACAACGACCCCGCCCGGCTTTACCGCCTGAAACAGCGCCGCGTTAATCTTGCCAATATTGGCGGCGGTCATGGTGGCGTCCTTTGGCGTATGGTATAAATCATGATAGGCCATCACGAACAGCACGCCGTCCAGAGAATTGGCAGGCAATTGCAGCTCGTTCACATTGGCGACAAGCTGTTTGGCGTTTGCCAGACGGTTGTTGGCGAAACGCAGCGCCACTTTTTCAGCCGAACGCGCCGCGCCACCCGGACTATAATAGGCGGTCACCGAACCCGACGGCCCCACGATGCGCGAAAGCAGTTCGGTGTTGTAGCCGCCGCCCGCAAAATAATCGAGCACATGCTGGCCGGGCGCCGCCCCCATAAATTCCAGTACATCGGCGGCCTTGCGGCGCGCGTCTTCCTCGCTGTCGCCTGCCAGGCGATCCGGACTGGCGAGTGCGGTCGCAATCACTACCTGGGACGCGGCCTTGCCCGCCGCCGCCATCTGCGCGCCGCCCGCCAGCATCAACAGCGCCAGCGCAGCGCCCAAAACATTCATCGCCAGCCGCCCTGTATACCGCCGCGCGTCCTCCATGCCCATTCTCCCTGAAATTGTGATGCAGATCATTCTGACGGCATCCGTGCAGTCAAGTTTGACGCAAGTCCGGCCATCCGTCCAGAGCAACACGCGATCGAACAGAACCATCCGGTTCTGTTCGATCAGGTAAAGTTGCTCGATTTTATAATATGTTAGAGCCGCCGCGCGATTGCGCCGCCGCCGGGGAAATGTCAGACTTGCGCAAAACAGACAGCCGGAACCAACAGCCAGGGAGCGTCCTATCATGAGCGAAGCCATTACCCCCTTCACCCTTGCGGTGCCGCAATCGGAACTGGATGATCTGGCCCGCCGGATTGACGCCGTGCGCTGGCCCGAGAAGGAGCTGGTGAATGACTGGTCGCAGGGCGCGCCCATCGAACGGGTGAAGGCGCTGGTCGATTATTGGCGGCATAAATATGACTGGCGGCGCTGTGAGGCGATGCTGAACGGGTTTGGCCAGTTCAAGACCAATATTGAAGGGATCGACGTCCATTTTCTGCATGTGCGGTCAAAACACGCGGACGCGATGCCGCTGCTGATCACGCATGGCTGGCCCGGCTCGGTGATTGAATTCTGGAAAGTGATCGGGCCGCTAACCGATCCCACCGCGCATGGCGGCAAGGCGTCGGACGCTTTTCATGTCATTGCGCCATCGCTGCCGGGCTATGGCTTTTCCAGCAAGCCCACGGTCACGGGCTGGAAACTGGCGCATATCGGCGATGCCTGGATCAAGCTGATGAAGCGTCTGGGCTATAATCGCTGGGTGGCGCAGGGCGGCGACTGGGGCTCGGGCGTCACCACCGCGATCGGTCTGGCGAAGCCTGCAGATTGCGCGGCCATTCATGTCAACCTGCCGTTTATTTTTCCGGATGCCGAGGACATGAAGAACCTGACCCCCGCCGAGGCGAAATCGGTGGAATCGATGAACCATTACCGCGACTGGGAAAATGGCTATTCCAAGCAGCAGTCCACCCGCCCGCAGACGCTGGGCTACAGCCTGGCCGATTCCGCCGTCGGGCAGGCCGCCTGGGTCTATGAAAAAATGTGGGCCTGGACCGACCACAAGGGCACGCCGGAAACCATCCTCAGCTATGACGAAATGCTCGACAATATCATGCTGTACTGGCTGCCCAATACCGGTGCGTCGTCAGGCCGGCTGTATTGGGAAAGTTTCCGCGGCGTGCTCATCTCGGTGCCGCTGGAAATACCGGTGGGCGTGAGCATTTACCCCAAGGAAATTTTCCGCGCCTCGCGCCGCTGGGCCGAAAAGAAGATGAAAAAAATCATCCACTGGAACGAGCTCGACATTGGCGGCCACTTCGCCGCCTGGGAACAGCCCGAACTGTTTGTGAAAGAAATCCGCGACTGTTTCAGGCAGTGCAGATAGGGGGAGGGGGGGGACGTAACCCGCATAAAAAGGGTAGCGTCCCGTTTGATGCACGTTTATTTTATAAGGCGCTTTAATGCATATCGAAAAGAGGTCCACGATATTCTTGCAGATACCCTTTAATGGGCTCTTTAACACCACTCACAATCCGTAAGCCATAGTCTAGCTTGTTGGCTTTTCTGAGCCCATGAATTAAAAGTAGTTTTGCGAACTCTCCCCAGTACCCCCCAAAATCCTCGGCCTCACGTAAGTAGCTTTTGTAATTGTTACCATTCAAAGAAGAAAAATTTGATCTCACCTTTATCTCATATTGCAATAGGCGAGCTAAATTTTTTCGAACGTGCGTTGTGGGCATCTCTGGGAACGATTGGGCTGGAGCTTCTAAACTTCTGCCTGCTTCTATAGCGTGCTGCGCCAGCAGGAAATCGTTTTTATATATATGCATGGAGTTGGCAAAATGATGATAGGAACCAATTCGCACTCCCACTTCAGCAGCCACCATTTCAGCAATTAGAGAAAACTCAAATACGTTATAAGGGAATAACGTCCAAGCGTTATTGGACCTCATCACAACTGATAAATGAAGAAAATCATCCCGGATGTTAAAAAAAGGGCCAAATGCGCAGGGGATATCGCAGGACGATCTGCCGGAGTCTTCTGGCTGATAAATAACTGCTGAGGCTCTCCGTGAGGTTTTATCATTCTTTAGCGCTTCGATTATATTTGTAATCTGGTTAAGGCCGGGACGAGGTTGAAATAGCCGAGTTCCATAGCTTGACCCCGGAACAGTAACTCCGTCGTCTGAGAACCCAGAAATTTTCGGCTCATAATATGCGATGTCAGCGACACGATCTGACGACGGACAGTTATGACGCCGCTCTATTGGGGGCTAACTATGTGTGCCTCGCTTCGCGCTGTGTGGCAATTGGCGTCCAACCCGTTTTATTGGGAGAAACCCGTCACGCCATCAGCCGTGTTGCGCCATATTCGACTGTCCGGCCCTCCTGCCTCATGATGAAATAATCAGGATTTATGCCAGAAAGGCAGTGGCCACAGGGTTTTTGACTCATATGAAGAAAATCATCCGGCCGTAAAAAAAGCTATACGTGGCCAGAACAATTCTACTACTGTAGTGGCCGGTCACTCTTTGTTTGGATTTGGTGCTCATGACAAATGCTACGGTTAAATGGTTCAACCCTGCCAAGGGGTTTGGTTTTGTTACTTTCGACGATGGCACCCCGGATGCTTTTCTGCACATATCGGTAGTTGAACGCGCAGGCTATGCCAGCCTGGGTGAGGGAACGATGATTGAATGCGAGGTTGGCCAGGGGCGCAAAGGTCCGCAGATTGAAAATATTTTTTCTGTCAAGGATGCGCCCAGACCGGCCGCGTCCTCCTCCGGATCCGGTCAGAGAAGCGGTGGAGGCAGTGGCGGTGGAGGCGGTGGCGGCGGTGGCGGTGGCGGCGGTGTTGCCACCGGGTCCGCGGAAGGCATTGTAAAATGGTTCAACCCGGCCAAGGGATTTGGCTTTGTTCAGCCCGATAGCGGCGGCAAGGATATCTTCCTGCATATCTCTGTTGTGGAGCGCGCGGGCGTGAACTCACTGATGGAGGGACAGCGCGTCCGCGTTTCCACCAGTCAGGGGCAGAAAGGCCCGCAGGCCGAAAGCCTCGAATTACTGTAATAGGTGGAACGCCCCGGATTGAGGGGCCGGATCAACCGGGAACCCGGTTGATCGCGACTTCCACCAGATAGCGGTCCGCAAAATCCGTTTGCGCGGTAGCGGTTGCGATGTGCGACGCCGGCGCGCTGGTGTGCACCTTCCAACAACTAAATGATGGGCCTCGTGGCTCTCATTCAAATCAGGCCACAGCCTGCCATCGGCGGACAAGCCGACTTCACAAATCCTGGAGCAATTCCACTTAAGACGGAACCAGCCGGTTTAATCTTAAAAGGTAAAATTGCCCTGGCGGGACAAAAAGGGTAATCTCACCTCCATATCCTGACTATTATACGTAGGCGGGCAATATCAGGGTGGCCGGGAAACCTCAGGAAAGAGTGAATTTAATGGAACCTAGTTTGGGCGGTAATCCAGCCGGCGCCGGTGAGGCCGGGCTTATCAAGGACAGCGGGATCGAAACATTCGTCAAGGATGTGATCGAAGCCTCGATGGAACGGCCCATCCTGGTCGATTTTTGGGCGCCATGGTGCGGGCCCTGCAAGCAGTTGACCCCTGCGCTGGAGAAAACCGTCAAGGCAGCCGGCGGCCGCGTGGCGCTGGTCAAGGTCAATATCGACGAAAATCAGCAGATTGCCCAGCAATTGCGTATTCAGTCCATCCCGGCAGTGTTTGTTTTTGACAAGGGCCAGCCCGTAGATGGCTTTGTCGGCAATCAGCCTGAAAGCCAGATCCGCGCCATGATCGAGCGTGTGGCCGGGCCGGGCGGGCCGTCCCCGATGGACGAGATGCTGGAATTTGCCGCCGGCGCCATAGCCGCTGGAGACCTGGCGAGCGCCGCCCAGGCCTATGGCCAGGTGCTGCAGGAGGACAAGGCCAATCCCATCGCCATTGCGGGACTGGCGCGATGCAATATGCTGGGCGGCAATCTGGAGGGGGCGCGTCAGGTGCTGGCCCTGACGCCGGTGGCCGGTGGAAACCATCCGGAAATTGTGGCGGTACGGGCCGCGCTGGAGTTGGAGGAGTTATCGCAGAGCGTTGGCGATCTGACGAGCCTCGAGGCGGCTATCTCCAGTAATCCGGCCGATCATCAGTCGCGTTTTGATCTAGCTGTGGGCCTGGCTGCCAAGGGCGACAACGAGGATGCGGCCAGGCACCTGCTTGAAATTATTCGCAAGGACCGCAAATGGAATGAAGAGGCTGCCCGCAAGCAACTGGTGCGGCTGTTTGAAATCCTCGGCCCGGAAGACCCGGTTACAATGGACTCCAGACGGAAACTGTCGGCCATATTGTTCTCATAAATACAGATCATTGCATGCGACAACCCCGTAATTATCTTGACGCCGGTTCTTTGCCGCAGAGATTTGCGGTTTTTCCTCTGGCGCGCGTACTGTTGCTTCCAGGAAGCCGGTTGCCGTTGAATATTTTTGAACCGCGCTATCTCGCCATGGTGGATGACGCGCTGACCCATGACCGGGTCATAGGCATGATACAGCCTCATAATGAACAGCCCGGCAGTGTGCCCGTGGGGATTGGCGGTCTTGATCGCCCGCAGTTATATTCTGTCGGCTGTTTGGGGCGGCTGGTCTCGTTCAGTGAGACCGGCGATGGACGTTATCATATTATCCTGAGCGGCCTCTGCCGTTTTCAGGTACGCGAGGAATTGCCGGTCACCACGCTGTATCGTCAGGTGGTGGCGGATTTTGCACCCTATGCCGGCGATCTTGCGCCCGGAAGAACGGGTGCGGTCGACAGGGCGGCGCTGCTGGCGGACCTGAAACTTTATCTGGGACAGCTACGTCTGAACACCGATTGGA
>SHWM01000119.1 GCA_009693835.1 Alphaproteobacteria bacterium | reverse complement strand
TCCAGCGCACTCACAGCTTCACCCTCCTGCAGGATAAGGGCAATGGGCGTATTGATTTTGATATTTTCCGCACCGTCCGGAAATAACAGGCGGCCAATGACGCCATCATCCACGGCTTCATATTCCATGACCGCTTTATCGGTTTCGATTTCGGCAATGATGTCGCCGGCGCTAATACTGGCCCCCTCGCCGACCAGCCATTTGACAAGCTTGCCTTCCTCCATGGTGGGAGACAGCGCAGGCATTAGTAGCTGGATCGGCATTTATGCTATGGCTCCGTTCCGGCGCTGCTTCAGCGCAAAATATCAGTAAACAGCTCTGCCGCGTCCGGTTCCGGGCTGCTTTGCGCGAATTCGGCCGCCTCCGCTACGATGGCCCTGACCTCGCGGTCTATTTCTTTCAGGCCCGCTTCATCGATCAGGTTCTCCTGCAGCAATCTCGCACGCGCCCTGTCTATCGGGTCCTGTTCGGCGCGCACCTTCTGCACTTCCTCCTGGGTGCGGTATTTTGCCGGATCGGACATGGAATGACCGCGATAGCGATAGGTCATCATTTCCAGAATGATGGGGCCTTTGCCCGAACGGCAATGATCCAGCGCATCCAGCGCAGCCTCGCGCACGCTCAACACGTCCATTCCATCCACCTTGCGTCCCGGAATGGCGAAACTTTCACCCCGGCGATGCAGATCCGGCATGGCGCTTGACCGCTCCACGGAGGTGCCCATCGCATAATGGTTGTTTTCGATGACATAGACGACGGGCAGCCGCCAGAGCTCGGCCATGTTAAAGCTTTCATAGACCTGACCCTGGTTGCTGGCGCCATCCCCGAAAAAGGCGATCGAGACCGCGCCATTGCCGCGATAGGCATTGGCGAACGCCAGACCCGTGCCCAGCGGCACCTGGGCCCCCACAATGCCGTGCCCGCCGTAGAAATTCTTCTCGATACTGAACATATGCATCGAGCCGCCCTTGCCTCTGGACAAGCCCCCGTCACGCCCGGTCAACTCCGCCATCACGCCCTTCGGGTCCAGCCCCATGGCCAGTATGTGACCGTGGTCCCGGTAGGCCGTGATCATCTGATCGCCATCCTTTGCGGCCGCCTTCATTCCCACAACCACGGCTTCCTGACCGATATAGAGATGGCAGAAGCCGCCAATCAGGCCCATGCCGTACATTTGGCCGGCCCGTTCCTCGAACCTGCGGATCAACAGCATTTCCCTGTAAAGTTCTGGCAGGATATGAACATCCTCCTGCGAAGCCGCGTTCCCCCGGACGGTTTTATCCGGCGCGGTCCCGGAGGATTTCTTGTTCGACGCAGCAACCACGTGGCTCGTGTCCCCTCAGATCATTCCCGAATTTCCCGTGCACCCAGGATTAGGCCTGAAAATATCAATAAATTATTGAAATGACGTATTAATTAAGGTGCTATTTGGCCTTTTTATCCTCCGGCGCCGCCTGATCAAGATAAATGATCCTGTCATTAGGATGCGCGAAACCCAAAATATCCCGGGCCCGTTCTTCCAACAGGTCCGGATCAAGACTTTGTGGACGCAGCAACGAAACCCGATGCTCAAGGGTTTTGCGTTCGCGCACCATCTTGTCATAATCGCGTTGCAGGGTCTCGATATATTGTCCATAGCGCCGGTACGTGACCAGGCCATGATCCCCCTGAATCGCGTGATAGCCAAAATAGACGACGCCGCAGGCGCAGAGCACCGGCACCGCTGCATGGCGGAATCTTCGACGCATTTCATGACGCAGATCCATAACCGGACAGAATCATACAATGACATCCGCGGTCAAGCTTATGCTGTCCGGCCATTTCTCGTGCTATAGTCCACACAGCGGCATTGAGGATCAATATTATGGCTTTCCAACAACACCCGCGCGCTGTTTTAACGCGGCTCAGCCAGCAGATACCCCAAACCGTCCTCAAAGCGGCGCTGCAGAAGGAAGCCCTGTCGTCCCCAGAAAGCACGGCAGACGAATTTTCCGGGGTCTATCTGCCGCTGTCGCTGCTCCTCCAGCGGCGCTTTAAGGCGCTTAAGGAGGTCAGGGCCCAAACCAGCGCCGCTTTTGGCGCCCCGCCTGTTAACACCCCATTCATTATTGGACTGGCGGGCAGCGTGGCCGTCGGCAAAAGCACTTGTGCGCGGATGTTGCAAGCCGCCCTGTCTTCCTGGCCGGAAAATCAGCGTGTCGCGCTGGTGACCAGTGACGGATTTCTGTTTCCCAACGCCACGCTGAAACAGCGCGGCCTGATGGAGCGCAAGGGCTTCCCGGAGAGTTTTGACGCCGAAGGCCTTGTCGATTTTCTAAGGCGGGTAAAATCCGGTGAAAAAGGGATGATGGCGCCGGTTTATTCCCACGACATCTACGACATACTGCCCGAACGGGGGACCCTGATCGACGCTCCGGATGTGCTGATCGTGGAGGGCATAAATGTTTTACAGCCGCACCTTTCACAGGGCGCCCGCGATCACTTAATTGCGTCGGATTATTTCGACTATTCGATTTATCTGCACGCAGACGAAACCATGATTAAAAAATGGTATACAGAACGCTTTCTGGCGCTGACAGAAGCCGCCCTGAACAATCCAGGTTCCTTCTATTCACGCTTTGTCCCCATGACACCAGAGCAACGGCTGGAGGTGGTGGATAATGTTTGGACCGCCATAAATGGCCGGAACCTCAATGATCACATCCTGCCGACGCGGATGCGCGCGGATCTGATCCTGCATAAGGACGCGGACCATAGGGTCACGCAGTTCGAGACACGCCTCCGGTAAACTAAGCCATACGGAATCGGTTTACATTCATTCCTGTCAATGAGAGCGCTTCTTATCCCCATATTCGCGCCTATTTAACGAATTCTTACCTTATCCCGCCTACACTCAGCGTTGATTTACGGGTCTTCGGTTTATTTGCCTAACCCCGCATGTGAGGTGCGCAAACCGTTCCTGGGTAATGTGTTAGGAGAGTATTGGGTGGGTTCGGGCAATAGGTCTTCAGGCAATTCAGTACCCGATCTTGCCGTCGCCAGACGGCTGGTTTTTAACGCCCCGGACTTTGCGTGCCTGTGCCAGGACGGCGTGATCCTTCTTATCAATGACGAGGCTTTGCTTGTCGCCGGCCATAAAAAGGGCGAGGCTGCCAATGTGATTGGACAGCGCTTCCAAACGCTGGTGCATGAAGCCGACAGCTGGACATTGAATTCCTGGTGGCCGGGGACGGCTGATGAGGGCGTGGCGGGTCTGGGCGCACGCAGCCATTGCCGGCTGGGATCGTCAGACACCGGCTGGTTCAGCCTGGAATTGACCTGCGCCGGGCATTGGGTTGGGGGCCACCAGTACGAGATTATTTTTGGGCGCAAAGCACCTTGTATACCTGCTTCGCTTGAAACAACCCTGAATACCGCCATCACACCGGCGCGTGCTGAATTAGTTATGCACGCAACCGTCTTGCGGCGTGAACGCATCAAACGCAAATGGGCGGAGCGCAATGTCCGCCGCCTGGCGTATCAGGACAATCTGACTGGACTGATCAATCGTGCGTATTTTCAGTTGCGTCTGAAAAATACGCTGCGCCACTCTGACCGTTTTGATCGCGCAGTAACGTTGCTGGTCATTGATCTTGATAATTTCAAGGACGTCAATGACCGCTTTGGCACCGCAGTGGGCGACAGCGTCCTGAAACAGGCCGGACAACGTTTACGCCAATGTTTGCGGGTCACTGACTCCGTTGCGCGGCTGGGCGGCGACGAATTCGGCGTACTCATCAGCCACGCCAAATCCGGCAATATCATAGACAGCATGGCCAAGAAAATCATTGCCGTCATCAGCGAACCCTTTCTGATTGGCGGCCAGAACCATAAAATAAGCTGCAGCATCGGGGCTTCGGCGCATCCCAATGACGTAAAATCGCCCGAGACTTTGATGAAGAATGCGCAACTGGCCTTGTCCAGCGCCAAGCGGGACGGACCGGGCCATTATCAGGTGTTTGACGCGGCATTGAACGAACAGGTCAGGTTGCGCAGGCAACTGGAAGACGAGCTGAGCGACGCCATCACGAATAACGAGTTAGTACTGCATTACCAGCCGCAAATCGACATCAATACCGGCGCGCTGTGTGGCGTTGAGGCGCTGGTGCGCTGGCAGCATCCCGAACGCGGCATGATACCACCCGTCATGTTCATTCCCATAGCCGAGGCCTCCGGGCTGATCCTGCCGATGACGGAATGGGTCATGCGCACCGCCAGCAGGGACCTTAAGCAGTGTCTGGACATTGGCCTCAATATCGAACGGGTATCTGTCAACCTTTCGGCCAATCTGCTCTTGTACAACGGCCTTACCAGCATGATTGGCAAGATACTCAAGGAAAGCGGACTTCCAGCAAAGCGGTTTGAGGTGGAAATCACCGAGACCATGGTCATGGACGATCTGGATAAATCTATCGCCACGCTCAATGCGCTCTATCTGCTAGGCGTCGGCCTGGCGCTGGATGATTTCGGCACCGGCTATTCGTCACTGACCTATCTGCGCCAGTTTCCTCTCAGCACCCTCAAGATTGACCGTTCGTTTATTACGGAAATGTCTGAAAGCGCGGAGGATATCGCGATCGTCCGGGC
This sequence comes from Alphaproteobacteria bacterium, assembly GCA_009693835.1. GTDB lineage: Bacteria > Pseudomonadota > Alphaproteobacteria > UBA11222 > UBA11222 > UBA11222. The sequence goes on along the minus strand of SHWM01000119.1, from coordinate 423 downwards.
GGTCATCGCGCTGGCGCACAGTCTGCACCTGCAGGTCATAGCCGAAGGCGTCGAGAACGAAAAGCAGTTGAACATCCTGCGCCAGGAAAAATGCGATCAGGTGCAGGGTTATTTTTACAGCAAACCACTGCCCCTGGATCAGCTGGTGAAATGGAGCATGGCGCGCCAGATCTGCCCGGCTTCCGAGGAACAGGAAATTCGCACTGCCATTTAGGACCTGACGCGATCAACTTATCCCCCAATCGCTGGCGGGTGCAGCAAAAAACCGTGCTAACCTATAATTTTTTGAGCCATCTCCCGGACCTGATCGGGCGCCATACCGCGCTCGCGCAAGTGCCGCAGGCTCAACGCGTCATGCCGCTTGGCGAGCCGCTTGCCAGTCGCATCAAGCGCCAGGGCGTGATGTAAATATTGCGGCGCCGG
>SHWM01000118.1 GCA_009693835.1 Alphaproteobacteria bacterium | reverse complement strand
TTTTACACCCTGCAGGGCGAAGGCGTGAATGCTGGCCGTCCGGCCGTGTTTTGCCGGTTTGCCGGTTGCAATCTGTGGAGCGGCCGTGAGCAGGACCGTGCAAGCGCACAGTGCCGCTTTTGCGATACGGATTTTGTGGGAACCGATGGTCCCGGCGGCGGTAAATTTGACAGTCCGGACGCGCTGGCAAGGACCGTGCGCCGTATGTGGCCAGACGGGGCCGGGGGCAAGGCTTTTGTCGTCTGCACTGGCGGCGAGCCGCTGCTGCAACTGGATCGCCCGCTGATCGACGCGCTGCATGCCGAGGGCTTGGAGATTGCCATCGAAACCAACGGCACGCTGGCCCCACCGCCCGGTATTGACTGGATTTGCGTCAGCCCGAAATCGACGGCCCCCTTGCACCTGCGTAGGGGTGACGAGTTGAAGCTCGTATTCCCGCAAATAGACGCGCCACCGGAAAAGTTTGAACATCTAGATTTCAGATATTTCCAGCTACAGCCGATGGACGGACCCGACCGGGCCCACAACACCACCCTGGCGGCGGCCTATTGCATGGCACATCCAAAATGGAGGTTAAGTCTGCAAACACATAAGTTTATAGGCATTCCCTAATGTTTGAAATCAGCTGTCAATTCCTGTTCGACGCCGCGCATTACATGCCGCACATGCGTGAAGGCCATGCTTACCGGCAGATGCATGGACATTCGTTTCAGGTAAAACTCAGTGTGCAGGGGGTTCCTGATCCCGCGACCGGCTGGGTGCTGGATTTTGAAGTGCTGGATGCCCTTATTGGCGAAATTAGCAACGAACTGGATCATCAGTTACTGAATGAGATCGCAGGCCTCGCCACGCCCACACTGGAAAATATCTGCGCCTGGTTATGGCGGCGGCTGGCCAGCCGGGTGTCCGGCCTTGCCCGCGTCACCGTCACCCACCCCTCCGTGGGACAAAGTTGCTCACTAGCGGCCCAGCCTGATTAGAGTCTTTCTGTTTCCGATTATCTGTATGATCTCGGATGGAACCAGAAGGTTCCATCCGATCACAGGGGGATTCAAGCCACCCGCATTTTATTCAGGAACCCGTCTACTTCGGTCTTCAGTTTTTCGCTCTGCCGGGATAGTTCCTCCGCCGCACTCAGCACCTGTGTGGCGGACGCGCCGGTTTCGCTGACCACCTGCGTGACCTTGGTTATGCCGCTGGAGACTTCCTGCGTGCCTTTGGAGGCCTCCTGCACATTTCTGGCGATCTCGGTGGCCGACCCCTGCTCTTCCACCGCCGAGGACACTGCCGTGCTGATTTCGCTGATCTTGGCGATGGTGTCGGTAATAGTCTGGATCGCCTCCACGGACAGGTTGGTGGCGGACTGCATCTCTGCAATTTTGGCGCTGATGTCCTCGGTGGCCTTGGCGGTCTGGGTCGCCAGATTTTTTACCTCCGACGCGACCACCGCAAATCCCTTGCCCGCTTCGCCCGCGCGCGCCGCCTCGATGGTGGCGTTAAGCGCCAGAAGATTAGTCTGGCTGGCGATATCATTAATCAGGCTAACGACTTCACCGATACGCAGGGCGGCCTCGGCCAGGCCCTTGATCTGATCATTGGTCTCTATTGCGTGGACGCTCGCTTCTCTGCTGATGCGGGCGGACTCAGCCACCTGCCTGCTGATCTCGGTAATCGACGCAGATAGCTCCTCGCCTGCGGCCGCCACCGTCTGCACATTCACAGACGCCTCCTCCGAAGCCGCCGCCACGGAACTGGACTGGCGCTGGCCTTCATCCGCAATGGAATTCATCGATTTTGCAGTCGCCTGTAATTCCGTGGCCGCGGAGGAGAGCATTTCCAGCAGACCCGCCACAGCCTGTTCGAAGACGCCAATATCGAATTCGATCTGGCGGCTGCGCTCTTCCTTCTTTTCCTGTTCCGCGTGCTGTTCGGCCCGGAGGCGTTCGGCGGTAACACCATTTTCCTTGAAGATCGCAACGGCTTTGGCCATTTCGCCGACTTCTTCCTTGCGTCCGGCGCCAATAACATCTGCCGACCAGTCGCGATTGGCCAGGCGCATCATGACCGCGGACATGGATTTGATCGGGCTAGCGACGCCGCGCGCGATCCACCATCCGATCATGGATATCGCCGTTAGCATGGCGCCACCCAGGAGGAACATCGTGTTGCGCATATCAACGACTGAGGCAAAAGCTTCATCCGTGGCCATTTCGGCAATGACCGCGTAACGCGTTCCCATAAAATCTATATGTGTAAAAGAGGACAGCACTTCCGTGCCTTTATAGTCGAGCGCGGCCATGACGCCCTTTTCACCGGCCAGCGCCTTTTTCATAGGCTCGGTCTCGACTTTACGCTTCAGCATCGTGCTTTCCTTGCTGAAACGGGAATCGCTCCGCATCAGAAAGTCTGGCCCGGCGATAAAGCTTTCCCCGGTCTGGCCCGCCCCCACGGGACTTTCCATTATACGATCGATACCGGCGATCGGCATTTGAAACGCGATGGTGCCGACCTTTTTGCCGCCGGAATCATACACTGGCGCGGCGATGAAACCGGCAGGCGTATTATTGCTGGGCGCATATGGCTTGAAGTCGGCAAAGTTCACGCTATCTTCGGTTTTGCCATTTCCGGCCATGGCGGCCCGGAAGACGTTACCCAGATCAGTGTCCTTCCATTGGCCGCGCATTACATTGGTGGCGAAATCCGGCTCCTTGAAGACCGTGTAAATGACCGTGCCTTCATTATCGAAAAGGAAAATGTCGTAATAACCGCGCTTTTGCAAAAAGGTCCGGAACCAGGGATGATATTTTGCATGCAAGCTGCTGTAGGCGGAACCATCCGGCGCAAAGTCCAGTTTCTCTTTTTGCCCGACCGGGTTTGGATTGTCATCTATATACAATTTTTGCAGAGCAGGCCTTGGGTCTCCGCCGGTTTCGCGCCAAGCAGCGGCATATTCGTTTATCGCCTGCGCCACCATCGGACTTACCGCCTGGGACTCAATGTCCTGACGAATGCCGCCAAGATAGTCCGACAGGGTTTCCGACCGCAGCTCGGTCAATACGGACAGCTTCTCCTCGGCCGCCTTGTGGAGATCCTCTCCGCCCGTAGTATCGGCGGACACGACGGCGCCAAGAACCGCTGCGAACACGGCGCCGCACACCAGCACCGGAATCTTGGTGGCGATGGACATATCATTCCATTTTAATTTTTGAAAAACAGACATGGGGTCTTCTCCTTCTATGACTCGAAGCTCTGGTTGAGGCGGCGCGGCCATGCGTGCACATTGCGTTGTAGGGGCGTTTCCGGATGGGGATTTGTTTCGATGTGTTCCACCCTGCTCATAACATTCGCGCCGTGGTGGTATGGGTGGCCTTGATTGCGGATTTCTCCGGACACGCCAAAATGCCGGTTGAGGCAGGCTGTTGGAAATTCCGCAAGCTTCAGAAATACCCAGGCCGTGGGCTGAAGAAAGCCGAGGCCATCATAGAAATGGATAGGCTTGCGCAACGTGGGGACCCTCAAAAAAACTCAGTTCACCGCGCGTTCAGAACGAAACTTCCTGCATGGCGCGATCCCCATTTCAACCATTAGGAAGTATAATTATTTAATGTACTTTTGGATTGTAGTTATTAAAATATGGTGAACCGGACCTTGTGCCAGCGGTTTCCTATCAGGAGGAACGGCAAGGACGGCCACCGGCAATGCCCTGTCCTATTCATGAACCAACAGAAATTGACCGCCGTTACAGGCCTGGCACGGTAAGGGGCGTCGCAGGTAAATCAGCAGCAACGGGGGGGCAGCCAAGGCTCGCCCTGTGTGGTACGCCCTAGGGGAGTCGAACCCCTCTTTCCAGGTTGAAAACCTAGCGTCCTAACCGATAGACGAAGGGCGCACGGAGGCCGATGTAAAATCAGCACGCAGCCATGGGTTTATAGGTGCCGAAGGGTGCATTGGCAAGCCCTTCAGAAGCTGGTCAGATCAAATCCAACCGCCTCTCAATACGTTGAATGCGCTCAATAAGATTGTCCAGACTGATTTGTTGCCTGACATAATCGCCCTTGATGTCTGTCGATTCATGCTTCATACCGGCAATCACAGATTCAACACTTGCAATACGCTGCTTTACATCTTTGAATTCAGTGTGCATTTCAGTGCGCACTGTCTGGACCTCGGACCAGAGACCTTTCAGATGCTCGCTGATCAAGTTCTCAACATTGTCGGGCACTCGAAGCTCATCCCTCCCAATCTAAGTACGCTTTATTTTCACAAGTCATTACTTGTTCAGAATATCCGCCCAAAATTAAACATTTGACGCGGCCGCCGCATCTTCGATCTGCAACTGCACCCGCCGCTGCCCCCGCCACAGGTCCGCCCGCAGCCTGCCCGCCACATGTAGCGGCCCGCCGCGCGTACCTTTCAACAGGGTTTGTCCGAGCAGGGTTTCCGCGCATCCAAAGGCGATACAGGACAGTTTCTGTCCCCCGCCGGTGGTCAGAACACAGCGCACATGGCTGCCGCCGACGATGCCGGCGCTTACAATAGAAGCGTTGGCGATCGCGAAGCGGGGTTCGGGATTACCCGCGCCGAATGGCCCGGCCAGCGCCAGGGCATCGATGAGTTCAACCGTCGCCGCGCCCGCCGCTAACAGCCCATCAATGGTCATATCGCCCGCATCGGCGGCGGCGTCCACCTGGGCCGCCAGGCGCTGAATGAGAAAGACGCGCAGCGCCTCGATCTTCGCCGCCTCCACGGTCAGGCCGGCCGCCATTTTATGCCCGCCGCCATTGATCAGCAGCCCCGCCTGGCTGGCGGCGACCACCGCGCTGCCCAAATCAACCCCATTAATGGAGCGCCCGGAGCCTTTGCCGATGCCCTGTTGGTCCACGCCGATCACCAGAACCGGAAGATTATACCGGTCCTTCAGGCGCCCCGCGGCAATGCCGATCACACCCGGGTGCCAGCCTTTCGCAGACACCAGAATAAGCGGCTCATTGACGTTGCGGCCTTCGGCCTGTGCGGCAGCCGCCTCCAGCACCAAGGCTTCTATCGCCCGGCGCTCACGGTTCAGCACATCAAGCTCCGCCGCGATAGCCGCGACTTCCTCCCTGTCGTCACTGGACAACAGCCGCGCGCCCAGATCTGACT
>SHWM01000117.1 GCA_009693835.1 Alphaproteobacteria bacterium | reverse complement strand
AACTCATGGATTCGTTCACTATTAACAAGATAGCCGGCGCTATGTTGGGCACATTTCTGTTTCTGTTCGTGATCAGACTGGTGAGCGAACAAATATTCCCTGAATCCGAATCTCATGGCGCGGAGAAGGCGGAAGCGGAAGCCCCGGCCGATGGCGCAACGCCCGGCACGGCGCAAGCCCCGGCGGCTGCCGAGGCGGAGATCAGCCTGGCGGTTGCGCTGGCTGCCGCCAATGCGGACAATGGCGGCAAGGTTTTCAAGAAATGCGGCGCCTGTCATTCCGTTATTGCAGCGGACGGCAACAAGATCGGTCCCAATCTGCACGGCGTGGTGGGGCGCAAGGTGGCCTCGGCAACGGGCTTTAGCTATTCACCGGGCATGACGGGCCATGGCGGCGAGTGGACGGCGGAACGCCTTGATAAATACCTGGCTAATCCCAAGGCTGCGGTGCCTGGCAATAAGATGGCGTTTGCCGGCCTGAAAAAAATCACCGAACGGGCCGATGTCATCCTGTTTCTGCGTTCCAACAGCCCTAATGCCGCGCCGCTGCCGAAGAAATAACCTGTGCGCCTCCTGACAGGCGTTAGACCGATGCGGATTCTTGTGGGGCGAAACCTGATCGGATGCCTGCTTCTGGTTCTTGTGTTGCTCGCGCCGGTGGTTGCGGGCGCGCAGGCCAGCCGCACGGCGCATGGACTTTCGCTGTTTGGCTATCTTAAATATCCGCCGGACTTCAAGCATTTTGATTATGTGAACCCTGCCGCCCCAAAGGGCGGGGTCCTGCATATGGCGGCGATCGGCGGTTTTGACAGCCTTAATCCGTTTATCCTGAAGGGCGATCCGGCGGCGGGCGCCAGCATGATCTATGACCGTCTGCTGACCCAGTCCTTTGACGAGGCAGGTTCGGAATATGGATTGCTGGCGCAGTCGATCGAAGTGGCGAAGGATTTTTCCTGGGTGATATTCACGTTGCGGCCCGAGGCGCGCTGGCATGACGGTAAACCCGTAACACCCGAAGACGTTATTTTCAGCCTGAATATTCTGAAAGAAAAGGGCGCGCCAATATACCGCTTTTATTATGCCAATGTGAAAAGCGCCAGCAAGGCGGGAGCCCATGGGGTGCGGTTTGATTTTGATGCGGCCGGCAACCGCGAACTGCCACAGATTGTCGGGCAATTGCCTATCCTTCCCGCGCATTACTGGAAAGGCAGGGATTTTGCGGCCACCACGCTGGAGCCGCCGCTGGGCAGCGGCCCCTACCGTATCAGCAAGGTGGAAGCCAACCGCACCATCATGCTGGAGCGTGTGGCGGATTACTGGGGCAAGGATCTGCCAGTTAATGTGGGCGCGTATAATTTTGATCAGATCGGCTTCGAATATTATCGCGACGACACCGTGGCGCTGGAGGCCTTCAAGGCAGATAATTTCGATGTCCGGTTTGAATCCAGCGCCAAGAACTGGGCGACCGCCTATGACTTTCCAGCCATCAAGCAGGGCAAGGTCATACGCGCCGAATTGCAAACGCGCAACGCCGAACCCATGCAGGGGTTTTTGTTCAACACAAGGCGCGCAAAATTTTCCGACCCGCGCGTGCGCCTGGCGTTTAATTACGCCTTTGACTTTGAATGGGCGAACAAGAATTTGTTCTATGGCCAGTACGCCAGAACCCGCAGCTATTTCCAGAATTCCGAACTGGCGGCCACCGACCTGCCGGACGCTGCCGAGCTGGCGCTGCTGGAACCATTCCGGAGCCAGTTGCCGCCCGAGGTTTTCACGAAGGTGTATGCGCCGCCCGTCACCGATGGCAGCGGCGAGAACCGGAAAAACCTGCGCGAGGCGCAACGCCTGGTTGCGGAGGCAGGCTGGCAGGTGGTGGACGGGGCGCTGACGCATGCCAAAAGCGGCGAGAAAATGCAGGTGGAATTTCTGCTGGAACAGCCGAGTTTTGAACGCATCGTGTCCCCCTATGTGCGCAATCTGGAGCGGCTGGGTATAAAACCGGCCATTCGCATGGTGGATACGGCGCAATACAAAAACCGCACCGACGCCTATGATTTCGACGTAATCATCGGCGGCGTGTCGAACTCGCTATCCCCCGGCAACGAACAGCGCGAATATTGGAGCTCGGCTGCGGCGGACCGGCCCGGCAGCCGCAATCTGATGGGGGTGAAGAGCCCGGTGGTGGACGCGCTGATCGGCAAGATCATCTTTGCGGAAAACCGGGCAGCGCTGATTATCGCCAGCCATGCGCTCGACCGGGTGTTGCTGTGGGGGCATTATCTGGTGCCGCAATGGCACACGCCCGTGGTCCGTACGGCTTATTGGGATGTGCTGGATTATCCGCGGCCCGTGCCCGACTATAATATCGGCTTTCCTGATCTGTGGTGGTACAAGGGGAAGCAAGTTCCCAAACCACAGTGACCTATGCGCCCCCTGATCAGCTTCCTGCTTACTGTTTTTCTGACCGGTCACGCGATGGCCGCGCCGCGTCATGGCCTCTCGGCTTTTGGTGATCTGAAATATCCCGGCAATTTTTCGCATTTCGATTATGTCAATCCGCAGGCGCCGGTGGGCGGCCAGCTGTCGATGATTGGCAGTTCCGGCGTCACCTCATTTGACAGCCTGAATGCCTTTATTCTGAAGGGGCAGCCAGCCGAAGGGTTGGGCCTGCTGTTTGATACGCTGATGGTGCGGGCGATGGACGAACCCGACGCGATGTACGGCCTGCTGGCGCAATCAGCCGAGATCGCCGGCGACAGGCAATCGGTTATTTTCCATCTGCGTCCGGAGGCGCGGTTTCATGATGGCGCGCGGGTGACCGCCGCGGATGTGGCGTTCAGTTTCGATACGCTGAAAAAGCATGGCCATCCGATCATCAGCCTGCCCCTGCGCGATGTGATCCGGGCGGAGGTCATTGACGATCAGCAGGTGCGTTTTGTGTTCACCGGGTCCGAAACGCGCGATCTGCCCATGACAGTGGCGGAACTGCCAATATTGTCCAGGGCCTATTATACGGCGCATGATTTTACCCAGACCACGATGGACCCGCCGTTGGGCAGTGGCCCCTACAAAGTGATAAATGCGCAGCAGGGCCGCGCCATCACCTATACCCGCAATCCGGATTATTGGGGATGGAAATTGCCCGTCAACCGGGGGCGTTATAATTTCGCCACCCTGCGCATTGATTTTTTCCGCGACCGCTCGGTGGCGTTTGAGGCTTTCAAGGCAGGCGCCTATGATCTGCGCGAGGAGTTCACCTCGAAAACCTGGGCGACAGAATATAATTTCCCCGCACTGAAAGAAGGACGCGTGGTGCGGGACACGCTGCCGGATGAGAATCCGTCCGGCGTGCAGGGTTTTTTCATCAATCTGCGGCGCGAAAAATTCAGTGACATCAGGGTGCGCCAGGCGCTGGATCTGGCGTTTGACTTTGAATGGGTGAACCGCAATCTGTTCTTTGGCCTGTATGAGCGGACCGACAGCTATTTTGAAAACTCATCCCTGCAGGCCTCGGGCCCCCCCAGCGCGGGAGAGCTGGCGCTGCTGCAGCCCTTCCGGGATAAGTTGCCGGACAGTGTTTTTGGCGCGCCCTATAGGCCGCCGGTCAGCGATGGCAGCGGTAATCTGCGCGACGGGCTGAAGGCGGCGGACGCCCTGCTGGATGCAGCCGGCTGGCGCATCCAGGATGGCAGGCGCACGAATGCCCGCGGAGAACAGCTTTCCATCGAATTTCTGAATTATGAAACCGCGTTCGAGCGCATCATCGGCCCCTATATCCGCAATCTGTCACGGCTCGGCATCGACGCGAAAGTCCGCACCGTGGACCCATCACAGTACGAGGCCCGTGTGGAGACATTTGATTTTGACATCACCACGTCGCGTTACGTGCAGCGCAACACGCCCGGGATCGAACTGCGGGGCTATTTTTCATCCGCCTCTGCGGCACAGCCGGGCAGCCGCAATATTGCGGGCATTGCCGACCCGGCGACGGACGCGCTGATCGAGGCCGTGGTCGGGGCGCAGGACCGGACGGCGCTCACCACCGCCGTACGGGCGCTGGACCGGGTATTGCGCGCAGGGCATTACTGGGCGCCGCAATGGTTCAAGGGGGTGCACACCATTGCCTATTGGGACCGGTTCGCCCGCCCGGCGGCGACCCCGAAATATGATCCGGGCATCATTGACACCTGGTGGGTGGATCCGGACAAGGCGTCCCGGATCGACAGCGGCAGGACAAATAAATGACGCGCTATATTGGTTATCGCCTGTTGCTGATGATCCCTACCCTGCTCGGCATCATGCTGATCAATTTTCTGCTGGTGCAGTTTGCGCCTGGCGGACCAGTGGAGCGCATCATCGCCCAGGTGCAGGGTACGGATGTGTCCGCGACGGCGCGGTTTTCCGGCGGCGGTGGAGAAATGACCGGGGGCGCCGCGCGCACGCAGAATTTTGACGCCAGCGCCAGCAGCAAATATCGCGGGGCGCAGGGGCTGGACCCGGAATTCATCAAGCAGCTTGAAAAGCAGTTTGGCTTTGACCGCCCGGCCCATGAACGTTTCGGAAAAATGCTGTGGGGCTATCTGCGGTTTGATTTCGGGCAAAGCTATTTCCGCGATGTCAGCGTCCTGTCGCTGATCAAGGAAAAAATGCCCGTCTCCATTTCACTGGGACTGTGGACCACCTTGCTGGCCTATGTGATTTCCATACCGCTGGGCGTGCGCAAGGCGGTGCAGGACGGCAGCCGCTTTGACGTCTGGACCAGCGCCGTGATCATTATCGGCTATTCCATTCCAGGCTTTCTGTTTGCGGTGCTGCTGATCATCCTGTTTGCGGGCGGCAGCTTTCTGGACCTGTTTCCGCTGCGTGGCATAGTGTCGGACAATTGGGACACGCTCGCCTGGCCGATGCGCATCGCCGATTATTTCTGGCATCTGGCGCTTCCCATCACCGCCATGCTGATCGGCGGCTTCGCCACCACGACATTGCTGACCAAAAACTCGTTTCTGGACGAGATCAAAAAGCATTATGTGGTCACCGCCCGGGCCAAGGGGTTGAGCGAGCGCGAAGTGCTGTACGGGCATGTGTTCCGCAACGCCATGCTGATTGTGATTTCCGGTTTTCCCGGCGCGTTTATCGGCATTTTCTTTGC
>SHWM01000116.1 GCA_009693835.1 Alphaproteobacteria bacterium | reverse complement strand
GGAACGGGCCAGCAAATCCCCATAGGCGGACACGCGCGCCTTGCTCTTGGCCTGCCGCGCCTTGGGCGACTGGCGTATCCATTCCAGTTCACGGTCGAGGGTGTCCTGAATGCCCGACGCCTCGCGCTCTTCCTGCTGCATGCGTTTGCGTTTCTGCACCAGCCAGGAGGAATAGTTTCCCTCATAGGGAATACCTCGCCCGCGGTCCAGCTCCAGAATCCAGCCAGTCACATTATCGAGAAAATAGCGGTCATGGGTGATCAGGCAGACCGTGCCTTTATATTCTTTCAGATAATTTTCCAGCCAGCCGACCGTTTCGGCATCCAGATGGTTGGTGGGCTCGTCCAGCAACAGCATATCGGGCTGCGACAGCAGCAGTTTGCAGAGCGCGACACGGCGCTTTTCGCCGCCCGACAGCGTGTCGATCTTGGCGTCGCCGGGCGGGCAGCGCAGCACGTCCATCGCCAGCTCCACGCGTGAATCCAGGTCCCATGCATTCAGCGCCTCGATGCGTTCCTGCAGCGCCGCCTGCCGGTCGATCAGCGCATTCATCGCGTCATCGTCCATCGGTTCGGCAAACGCCGCCGACACGGTTTCAAACTCGTCCAGCAGCGCACGGGTTTCAGCGACCCCCTCCATCACATTGCCCCAGACATCCTTATCGGGATTGAGATCTGGCTCCTGCGCCAGATAGCCGATCCTGACGCCTTCCGCCGCCCAGGCCTCGCCCTGAAACTCCTTGTCGACACCCGCCATGATGCGCAGCAAAGTGGATTTTCCCGATCCGTTCACACCCAGAACGCCAATTTTGGCGCCCGGCAAGAACGACAGGCGAATATCGTTCAGCACCTGTCTGCCGCCCGGATAGGCCTTGCCCAGCCCCTGCATCACATAGACATATTGATAGGCGGCCATGGAATGCTCCTGAATTGGGAAAATCAATGGTTTGGGGCCGGCTTTTTATTGCCAGCCTGATCGAGCGGGGGTTTTACGCCATCCCCGCCATCCTGGCAATGTAGCAGCGGCAACATCTTTAGTTGGGTGGGATTACCTGCTATAGCGTCTCCGGGCCTGTAGTTCAGCGGTTAGAACCCACCGCTCATAACGGTGTTGTCGCAGGTTCGAATCCTGCCAGGCCCACCATTCCAATTCAAAACCGGCCCCGGACACATTGCCCACCACTAAAGCGCACCCGCCGCCGCAAAGTGAGTAGGGGAAGAAAACAACTCAAGCATGCACCGTGGCGGTGCCGTACCGCCCCTGTTATATGGATAACGCTGGGGCGTGTGATATTTCCCAAGAACAAATTAGGCAGTTCCGGGCGCCCATCACCAGACGCCAGGCAAAAGCCGCCAGCGTGTGGTTTGCATAAATTCCCGATACTCCGGGTCCTGTGCGAGATGTCTTTCTTCCATCAGCAGCCGGAGCGCCTGCATAACAAACCAGGCGGCCAATATCGACGCATTATTCAGTGAAAAATTATTAATCAAAAATCCGCTAAAGGCGACGGTGTAACTCGCATAAAGCGAATGCCGGACCCAGCGGTAGATGCCGCCCGTGCGGATGCCGCGGTTTGCCGGGACGATCCCAAAACTCCGGTTCAGGGCCATGACACCAAAAATACCGGTGAGGGCTCCCGCACTGCTGAGCACCGATCCTATCAGATAGGCATTGTTTCCATGCGCCCCGAGCATCAGCGGCAGAAAGGTGGCGGCAAATGCCATCACCCATTCCTGCGGGCGCATGCTGGTGCACATGCTCGGCCGGCGCACGAGCAGCAATATTACCAGAAGCAGTTCCTGAACGAGCAGCAGAAAACTGGACACGCGGAAATTCACCTGCATGTCCTGATACAGATTGATCACCAGAAGCGCATACAGCGTGACCAGCACCGATCTGGATAATATCTCGGAAAGATAAGCCAGTCTCTGTTTTGCGCTTTCGCTTTGCCAATCCATGTTCACTTTTCCAGCTAAGATGCTTTTACCCGCATGCCATGCAGATTAGCATAAGACAGAGATTAAGCCGGCGTCCTCACACCGTCGGCGCGTCTGCAGCCGGTCTCAAACTGGCCTATCGCGCTTTTGCAAGCAACCGGTTTGAGCCTGGCTTTTTACCTGCCAGTGCGGCCAACTGCAGGCCTGCACCAGATTTCCAACTGCCGGAACTTCCCCAGAACTTCCGTTGATGGAAACCAATCAAATAGTGTTAGAGTGATTAATAAACAGTAAGGGATTCCGCAATTGTTCATGACCGCCGCCGACTACCGGGATTCGCTCCGCTCCCTTCACCCCCGCGTCTTCATTAATGGGACAGCCATCGAGTGCGTCGCTGATGAGCCTCTGCTGGCGCCGGGAATCAATGCGGTCGGCATAAGCTATGATTTCGCACACAAGGCGGAGCACAGGCTCCTGATGACCGCCCGGCAGGCATCAACCGGCAAGACCGTCAATCGCATGCTCCATATCAACGAGACCCCGCAGGACCTGCTTTACAAGCTGGAAGCTGTCCGCCTGATGTGCAAAGTCTCGGGTTGCGCACAACGCTATCTCTCGCATGACTCGTTCAACGCCCTGTTTCAGGCCACCAGTCGCACCGATGCGGCGCACGGCACGGATTATTCGGAACGCTTCATGGCTTACCTGCACGACGTTCAGGATAAGGATCTGGCGATCGGCGTGGCGATGACAGACGCCAAGGGCGACCGTTCGATGCGGGCGGGACAACAGGCTAACCGCGACGTCTATGTGCACATCAAGGAACGGCGGTCGGGCGGCGTCGTCATCCGGGGCACAAAAGCCATTGTTACGGGCGCACCCTATATGCACGAATTTCTGGTGATGCCCTGCCGCACACATACCGTGGAAGACGCGGCCTTTGCGGTGTGCTGCGCCGTTCCCGCCGATGCGCCGGGCGTTACCATTGTGGCGCGTCCGGCAGGCAGGCCCGGCGAGGCGGCGGCAAAGTTTTCCGCCAAATACGGGCAGTCAACCGGTGTGGTTATTTTCGATGACGTCTTCGTGCCTTATGAGCGGGTGTTTCTTGCGGGTGAAGTGGAAGAGGGCGGCTTCCTCACCACCACCTACGCCACGCATCATCGTCACTCCTGCATCGGTGCGCGAGCGGGGTTTGGCGACCTGCTGATCGGCGCTGGCGCATTGATGATTGAGGCCAACGGCCTGGACCCGGAAAAGCACGGCCACATACGCGATGCAATGGTCGAACTCATCACCATCACGGAAGGTTTTTATGCCTGTGGCGTCGCGGCGTCGGTTTACTGCCAGAAGGATCCCGCCGGAACGGTTATGCCGGATACGGTGTTCTCCAACATCGGCAAGCTTTTGCTCGCCACCAAGATTTATGACATGCACAAGCTGGCGCATTATGTGTCGGGCGGGCTGATCGTGGCGCTGCCAGGCCCCCACGAGGACCATAATCCGGAAACCCAGGCGTCATTAAGCGCCGTCCTTGGCGGCAGGGCGGACATCCCGGCCGAGCAACGCATCGAAGTCGCCCGGCTCATCGAGGATCTCACCATCTCGCATCAGGGCGGCTGGTATTCCGTCATCTCGCTGCATGGCGGCGGTTCGCCCGAGGCCATGAAGCGGGAAATCTGGCGCAACTATCCCGTCAAGGAGAAGGCCGCACTGGTCGAGGAGCTATTGGACCGCGGCGTTCTCGCCGATGGCAGCCGGCCGTCGAAGCAGCCGGGCCGGTGCTGCGCCACGGGGTGCGAAACGCCGGAGGCCCTGGAAGCCCCGGACGCGAGTTTCCCTATCCCTGCCGAATAATCCCAGAAATTCTGGGGACCATCTAAAATCGGCCCCTTATACATACTACCCAAACTTTGGCATGCTGCTTTACGCGTAATTTCGATTGGCCGTGTTTGTCCCGACGCCATGATCCTTATTTTCACTGACGGGTGCGTTAATACGCGCTGCAGGGAAAATTGCCGTGGCAATGGTGCCCTTGCCGGAAATGCTGCTGAGTGTCAGCCGCCCGCCATGCTGTTGCATCAGCCCATCAACCAGTGGCAGGCCGAGGCCGGTGCCTTCATATTGCCGTGTAAGCAGTGAATTATCCACCTGCCGGAAAGGCTCCATGGCGGTGCGGATTTGCTCGCCGGTCATGCCAATGCCGGTGTCGGTAACAATCAGGGCCATCGCGCCATTCTCGATAAGGCGGGCCTGAACCGAAACGCGGCCTCCTTCGAGGGTGAATTTCACGGCGTTGGAGAGCAGATTGAGAAGCACCTGACTCATCCGCTTTTCATCGGCCCACAAATTCGGCAGTTCGCCGGACTGGATGACGGCCAGCGCAACGCCATTCGCCTCCGACATTTGCTGCACCATTTTCATGCATTTCTCGATCATCGCCCCCACATCAATGAACTCCTCATTGAGGGTGAACTGTCCCGAACCCAGCTTGGCCATATCAAGAATGTCACTGATGATGGCCAGAAGATGCGTGCCCGACGCATTGATATCCGCCGTATACTGACGAAAGATAGGCGTGCCGATGGGGCCCATGATTTCGGCTGTGATCATCTCGGAGAGACCGATAATCGCATTCAGTGGCGTACGCAACTCGTGGCTCATCGTGGCGAGGAAAGAGCTTTTCGCTACATTCGCAACCTCGGCGGCCTCTTTGGCCTGCGTAAGATCAACGAGCGTTGATTCGAGACTGGCATTAATCTGCTCGAGTTCACTGCGTGCGCCCACCAGGCCTTCGCGGGCGGCGTCAAGTCCCGTGGCCGCATTGGCGATTTCACGCTGCAAGAGATTAAAATCATTTGCCATCTGGCCAATTTCATCATGTGAATTTATGGTCACCGGAATGAACTCAACGCGAGCCTGCGCCCCGGCAAGATCGCCCCGGCCCAGAGACTGCAGAGCCAGCACAAAATCAGCCAGCGTGCCGGTCACCAGCCGGTTGGCCGCGCCTGACACCTGCACGACGGAATGCGCAATCATGCCCGGCAATACCAGACCTACCGCAATTGTGAGCATGGCGACCGCGACAAAAATATCCTCCAGAATCGTAACCATAATATGGTCAGTAGAGGGAACATGGTCCACGGCGATCAGATAACCCAGCCCATCAAGCACCAGCACCGCCAGCATGGCGCCCGTCAGTTTGATATGCAGCGTTCGCGCCACGCCGGGCAGGC
>SHWM01000115.1 GCA_009693835.1 Alphaproteobacteria bacterium | reverse complement strand
ACTTCCTTGCGTTTGCGGGTGCGCACCATGCCAATGGCGATTTCCACCAGATCGCGGATGATCTGCTCCACATCCCGCCCGACATAGCCCACTTCGGTGAATTTGGTGGCCTCGACCTTGATGAACGGGGCCTGCGCCAGCCGCGCCAGCCGCCGGGAAATTTCGGTTTTGCCGACGCCGGTGGGTCCGATCATCAGGATGTTCTTGGGCTGCACTTCCTCGCGCAGCGCCTCGGGCAGCTGCTGGCGGCGCCAGCGGTTGCGCAGCGCAATGGCGACCGCCCGTTTGGCGTCATTCTGGCCGACAATATAGCGGTCCAGTTCCGAGACAATCTCACGGGGCGTAAAGGCCGATCCGGGTTCGATGCTGACGGCGTCCATGCTCATGCCCCGGTCTTTTTGGGTAAGGTTTCAAGGGTGATATTGGTATTGGTGTATATGCAGATCTGGGCGGCAATGGCCATCGAACGGCGCACGATTTCCTCGCCGGACAGGCCCATCTCCAGCAGCGCCAGCGCCGCGGCCTGCGCAAAGGCCCCGCCCGAACCGATGCCGACAACGCCCTTTTCCGGCTCCAGCACGTCCCCGGTGCCGGTCAGCACCAGACTGACATCCTTGTCGGCAACAATCATCATCGCTTCCAGCCGCCGCAAATAGCGGTCGGTGCGCCAGTCCTTGGCCATTTCCACGGCGGCCCGGGTCAATTGACCCGGATATTGCTCCAGTTTGCCTTCCAGACGCTCAAACAGGGTCATGGCGTCGGCGGTGGCCCCGGCAAAACCCGCAATTACGTCACCCCCGCCCAGCGGCCGCACCTTGCGGGCATTGGCCTTTATGACGATCTGGCCAAGGGTGACCTGACCATCCCCGGCGATGGTGACGACGCCATTTTTGCGGACGGACAGGATGGTGGTGCCGTGCCACCCTGTGGGGTCGGCCTCATTGGAACGCGTCATGGGCTAAATAAACCAATTCGTTAAAGCTCTGCTGACATAAACATGCAGGCGGGATTGTACAATAGCTTGCAACACCTGCTAAAAGGGCGCGGCATTCAATCGTATTTTCAGGAGACCCGCATGCGTACCGCCAGCGTCGCGCGCAAAACCAAGGAAACCCGGATTGCCGTCACCCTTAACCTGGACGGGACCGGGCAATATAATGTGGCGACCGGGATTGGGTTTCTGGATCATATGCTGGAACAACTATCGCGTCATTCGCTGATCGATCTGGATGTGCAGGCCAGCGGCGATCTGCATATTGATTATCACCACACAACCGAGGACACCGGCATCGCCATTGGCGAAGCGGTGGCCCAGGCGCTGGGCGCGCGGCTGGGCATCCGGCGTTATGGCGCGGCGGTCATTCCGATGGATGAAACCTGCACCCAGGTGGCGCTGGATCTGTCCAACCGGCCCTATCTGGTGTGGAAGGTTGCCTTTTCAAAGCCCAAGCTGGGCGAGATGGATACTGAACTGTTCAAGGAGTGGTTTCAGGCCTTTGCCCAGGCGGCGGGGGCGACCCTGCATGTCGAAAACCGCTATGGCGAGAATAATCATCATATCGTGGAATCCTGTTATAAAGGGCTGGCGCGCGCGTTACGCGAGGCGGTGGAGATGGACCCGCGCAGCGACGCGTCGGCCCCCTCGACCAAAGGCACACTAAGCGGCAGCCTCTGATGCAGATTTATTCGATATTTGAACCCGTGCGCGGCCCGGCCCGTCTGGACGATCCGCGCAGCGTGGTCTTCCTCAAGCAGGGCTTTTGCTGGCCAGCACTTTTCGTGCCGTTAGTGTGGATGCTGTATCACCGGTTGTGGCTGGTGACCGGCGGTTATGTGGCGCTATCGGCGGCGGCGGCCCTGCTGGGCCAGTATGCGGGGGCCAATGATGCGCCGGCCGGCATTATCGGCCTGGGCTTTGGCCTGCTGGTGGCGTGGGAGGCGAACGGATTGCGGCGCCGGTCCCTTGAGCGGGCAGGTTTTCGTGAAGTGGCCATTGTAGCGGATAAAAATCTGCCGCTGGCCGAGGCGCGCTACTTTGCCGAAAGAGCAGCCTCATTGCCTGCGGCACAGGATCAGGCGGCGGCGGCCCCGGCGCGTGCGCCCGGCCTTGATCAGCGGCGCAGCGGAACGGGCTGGGGCTTTGCGGCGCCGGATGCCTTGCGGTGAAACTGGTGGTTATCAATTATGGATCGGGCAATCTGCGCTCGGTCGCCAAGGCGTTGGAACGCGCGGGTCTGGACAGCGGCTGGGACGGGCAGGTGTCGGTCAGCGATGATCCGGACGAATTACGCCTCGCGGATTATATTGTGCTGCCGGGGGTTGGCGCGTTTGGTGATTGCGCGCGCGGTCTTGCCGCCGTGGCGGGCATGCAGGAGGGGCTGAACTATTGCGTGCTTGAAAAGCAGCGCCCGTTTCTGGGCATCTGCGTCGGCATGCAGTTGTTGGCCGACAGGGGCCTTGAACATGGCGTCCATCCGGGGCTTGGTTGGATCAGCGGTGAAGTGCGCGGGCTCACGCCATCACAGCCCGATCTGAAAATTCCGCACATGGGTTGGAATACGCTATTGCTGACGCCAGCCGGCCGCGCGCATCCGGCGCTGCGCGGGTTGTCCGATGCGGGGGATTGCTATTTTTTGCACTCATTCCAATTTGCCGCCTCGAATGCCGGGGATATTCTGGCCGAGACAGAATATGGCGGGCGGTTGGCGGCGGCTGTGGGCCGGGATAATATCCTTGGCGTACAGTTTCATCCGGAAAAAAGCCAGGCGCTAGGATTGCGGCTGCTGGCGAATTTTCTGCGCTGGAAACCCTGACCGAATAAGTCTGTCGACGGAGTAAATATTCATGGCGGACCCGCAATCGTCTGAAAGCGCCCGTGGCCTGAAGGCGACCCGCATTGAAGAGGTCGAAAGTTTCGCCGGAAATGATCTGGCGGAATTATGCGATCTGGCGGCCGATGCCATCGTGGATGGCGACGGCTTTCTGTGGGTCAAGGTTCCCCCGGCCCGGATTCTGGAAAATTACTGGCATGGTGTTTTGCTGGTGCCGGAACGCAGCCTGTTCATTGCGCGCCTGGATGGGCGGATTGCTGGAACCGCGCAATTGGTGCGCCCGTCCGTGAATAATGAATCGGGCGCGTTCGCGGCCCAGATTACGACGCTGATCGTTGCGCATTGGGCACGCAGGAATGGCCTGGCGCGGGGCATGATGCTGCGCCTGGAGGAGCTGGCCCGCGGGCGCGGCTACACAACGCTG
Organism: Alphaproteobacteria bacterium; assembly: GCA_009693835.1. Taxonomy (GTDB): domain Bacteria; phylum Pseudomonadota; class Alphaproteobacteria; order UBA11222; family UBA11222; genus UBA11222. The sequence goes on along the minus strand of SHWM01000115.1, from coordinate 1,921 downwards.
GATCTGGATGTGCGTTCCGACCGGCGGCCCGCGATCAGCCTGTTCGAGGCGCATGGCTTTGCGCGCTGGGGCGTCAAGCCGCGCTATGCGCGTGTCAATGAGCGTTACATCAGCGGCTATTTTTACAGCAAAAATCTTGATGAAAGCACGGCACCGTGATGATCCTGTTTCCTGCCATTGACCTGAAGGATGGAAAATGCGTGCGCCTGTTGCGGGGCGACATGAACGCCGCGACGGCTTTCAATGATGATCCGGCTGCGCAGGCCCGCCTGTTTGAGCATCAGGGATTTGAATGGCTGCATCTGGTTGATCTCAATGGTGCCTTTGCAGGCAGGCCGGTGAATGGCGAAAGCGTCTCGGCCATTCTGGCGGCGGTAAAAATTCCGGTACAGCTTGGCGGCGGCATCCGCGATATGGCCACCATTGAAGACTGGCTGGCGCGCGGCGTGCGCCGCGTCATACTTGGTACGATTGCGGTGCGCAATCCGGAACTGGTGCGCGCCGCGTGCAGGCTTTTCCCTGGCCGCATTGCACTGGGCGCTGATGCGCGGGAAGGCAAGGTGGCGGTAGAGGGCTGGACCGAAGCGACGGAAATTTCGGCGCGTGAACTGGCGGCGCGGTTTGAGGATGCAGGCGCCGCCGCGCTGATTTATACGGATATTGATCGCGACGGGGCGATGCAGGGGCTGAATATTCCGGCCACGGTGGCGCTGGCGCGGGCGGTGCGTATTCCTGTCATCGCCAGCGGCGGCGTGTCTTCGATTGAGGATCTTGAGGCGCTGAAAGCTGCACGCTGCCCAGGTATAGAAGGCGTCATTTCCGGCCGCGCGCTGTATGACGGGCGGCTGGACCCCGCGCGCGCGCTGCAGGCGCTGGCATGCTGAAAGTCCGCATCATTCCCTGCCTTGACGTGGACAAGGGCCGCGTCGTCAAGGGTATTTCCTTTGTAAATCTGGTCGATGCAGGCGATCCGGTCGAGCAGGCGCGCCGGTATGACGCCGAGGGCGCGGACGAATTGTGCTTTCTGGATATCACCGCATCGCACGAGGCGCGCGACACGCTGTATGACATTGTGGCGCAGACGGCGTCGCAATGTTTCATGCCGCTGACGGTGGGTGGCGGTGTGCGCAAGGTTGAGGATGTGCGGAATTTATTACTGGCGGGCGCCGACAAGGTGGCCATCAACACTGCGGCGGTGTCGCGCCGTGAACTGGTAAAGGAAGCGGCGGAAAAATTCGGCAGCCAGTGCATCGTTGTGGCGATCGACGCCAAACAGGCCCGGCCCGGCAAATGGGAAATCTGGACGCATGGCGGGCGCACTGCGACCGGCATAGATGCGGCCGATTATGCACGCGAAGTGGTGGAACTGGGGGCGGGCGAAATCCTGCTGACGTCGATGGACCGTGATGGGACGCGTGCCGGTTTTGACCTGGCGCTGACCCGCGCCATCAGCGCCGCGGTGCGCGTGCCGGTGATCGCCAGCGGCGGCGTGGGGACGCTGGATCATCTCGCCCAGGGCGTAATTGAGGGCCATGCCAGCGCGGTGCTGGCGGCGTCGATCTTTCATTTTGGCGAATTTTCCATTCAACAGGCCAAACGCCACTTGGCTGCGGCAGGGATTGCGGTGCGTCTGTGAAAAACAAGACTGATGTGAAAGCCCTGGAAATTCTGGCGCGTCTGGCTAGCGTGATCCGGGACCGCGCCGCATCCGGCGATGATGGTTCCTATACCGCGAAACTGCTGGCGGGGGCGCCGCATCTGCCGGCCAAAAAGCTGGCGGAAGAAGCCGTTGAATTGGCGTTGGCGGCGGTCAGTGGCGACCAGAAGCAGATCACGGCTGAAGCGGCCGATGTGCTTTATCATCTGCTGGTGCTGTTGCAGGCGTCCGGTCTTTCGCTGGCCGATGTGTGCGCCGTGCTGG
>SHWM01000114.1 GCA_009693835.1 Alphaproteobacteria bacterium | reverse complement strand
CGGCGCGGCGCGATGATGGCGGTGCTGGCCTGCGATCATCCCGATATCGAAAAATTCATCGCCGCCAAACAAGAGGCTGGACGGCTGCGCATGTTCAACCTGTCGGTTTCGGTCACTGACGCGTTCATGTCGGCAGTCAAGGCGGACGGCCCATGGCAGTTGCGCTTTGGCGGTGTGGTCTACAAAACACTGCAGGCGCGCGAGCTGTGGGATAAAATCATGCAGGCGACTTACGCCTATGCGGAACCCGGCGTGATTTTTATCGACCGGATCAACGCGCGCAATAATCTGTCCTATTGCGAAACCATTACCGCGACTAACCCGTGCGGGGAACAGCCATTGCCGCCTTATGGGGCCTGTCTGCTGGGCTCTGTCAATCTGGCACGGCTGGTGCGCGACCCGTTTGGCGCGCATCCGCAGATTGATCTGGACGAGCTTGACAGTCTGGTGCGGCTGGCGGTGCGGGCGCTGGACAATGTGATTGATGTGGGGCATTTCCCCCTGCCCGCGCAGCAAGCCGAAGCGGCCGCCAAACGCCGCATCGGGCTGGGCGTTACCGGGCTGGCGGATGCACTCGCGATGTGCAAGACACGTTATGGCGGCGAGGCGTCGGTTGCCCTGACGCGCCGCTGGCTCGGGGTGCTTCAGCGCGCCGCCTATCTGGCGTCCAGTGAACTTGCTGCCGAGAAAGGCAGCTTTCCCCTTTTTGACGCCGGAAAATATCTGGCGGGCGAGGGCGCCCGCACACTGCCCGAGGAGGTGCGCGCCGCCATCGCCGCGAAAGGACTGCGCAATGGATTGCTGACTTCGATTGCTCCGACGGGAACGATATCCTTGCTGGCGGATAATGTCTCCAGTGGTCTGGAGCCAGTTTTCAGCCAGTCTTATACGCGCAAGATCCGCCTGCCCGATGGCCGCTCCCAGGATCAGACCGTCAACGATCCTGCCTGGCGGATGTATCGCGCATTGCATGGCGCGCAGGCGGAGCTGCCGGATTATTTAGTAACGGCCCAGCAACTCAGCCCCGCTGATCATCTGCGTATTCAATCGGCCGCGCAGGAATTTATAGATAGTTCGATTTCCAAAACCATCAATTGCCCGGAGAATATTGATTTTGAGGCATTCCGGAATATCTATCTTGATGCCTATGCCATGGGCTGCAAGGGATGCACCACCTATCGCCCCAATCCCGTGACGGGTTCGGTGCTCTCCAGCCCGGAAGCTTCCCCCGGCTCCCAGCCGCTGCCTGCGCACAGCGGCAGCATTATCTATATGACACGTCCCCTGGACCGGCCCGGCAGCCTTCCCGGCAATACCTACAAGGTGCGATGGCCGGAATCGGATCATGCCATTTACATCACGCTGAATGATATTGTGCAGGATGGGCGCAGGCGGCCGTTTGAGATTTTCATCAATTCAAAGAATATGGAGCATTTTGCATGGACGGTTGCGCTCACCCGGATGATCAGTGCGGTTTTCCGGCGCGGCGGCGACGTATCTTTTGTCGTTGAAGAACTCAAGGCGGTATTTGATCCACGCGGCGGCCACTGGATGGAGGGGCGCTATGTGCCCTCGCTGCTGGCGGCCATCGGCGAGGTGATCGAGAAGCATCTGATTTCCATAGGCTTCATGGGGGCAGGCGCACAGCAAATTTTGTCCAGTCCGGCGCTATCCCACACGGGTGTGGCAGGCGGCACCGAAACGGCGGCGCACGCGCCTGTGCCGGAAACCCTCCATCTACGCCCCTGCCCGAAATGCCATGCCCCCGCATTAACCCGTCAGGAGGGCTGCGATTCCTGCATTAATTGCGGCTATTCCCGCTGTGGCTAGGGTAATAGTCCTGATAAATCAACAGGCCGTATTTTCCTCTTGCGTCGAGACCCATATAGCGCTTGAATCTCTGATTATAGAATTGGCCGCATGAACCGCCGCTGCAAGACGGCGCCATAGGGAGCATCAGCATGATCAAGAAACCTATTTCGTCGGACAGTCACATCACTGAACCGCCCCATTGCTATATAGATTTCATCGACCCAAAATACCGTGACCGGGCCCCGCGCGTGGTGGATGATGGCAAGGGCGGCGACGCGTTTCTGATCGAGGGCATCAAGAAACCGGTGAATATCTCGCTTGCCGCTGCAGCCGGCCGGGCGCCAAAAGATTTGCGCGGACGCGGCCAGAAATTCAGCGATCTGTGGCCCGGCGGTTTCGACGGCTCGGTGCGGTGCGCCGATCAGGACAAAGATGGTGTTTGCGCGGAAATCATTTATCCGACCGTGGGCATGCTGTTATGCAACATTGAAGACTTCGATTACAAAAAAGCCTGCTTCGATGCCTATAACCGCTGGCTGCAAACATTTGTCGCGCCAGCGCCCAAGCGGCTGTTCGGACTGGGCCAGATCGCGATGCGTTCGGTTGAAGAGGGCATCAGGGAACTTGAGGAAATCAAGAAAATGGGTTTTGTCGGCGTGATGATGCCGGGCAACCCCCAGCTTGAAGATTATGACAGCCCGATTTACGACCCGTTCTGGCAGGCCGCTGTCGATCTGGACATGCCGCTATCCTTCCACATTCTCACCTCCAAATCAGATGGCATCCTCAACAGCCGGGGTCCGACCATAAACGGTTTCCTTTCCATCATCCGGGGCAATCAGGACATTCTCGGCATGATGATCTTCTCGGGGCTGTTTGATCGCAATCCGAAGCTGAAAATCATCTGCGTGGAAGCGGATGCCGGTTGGGCCCCGCATTTCATTTACCGCATGGACCATGCCTATAAGCGGCATCGTTTCTGGATGAAAGGACAGGAACTCAGGAAACTGCCCAGCGATTATTTCAAGGAGAATATCTATCTGACCTTCCAGGACGACTGGGTGGCGTTCAAGATGAAGCACATGCTCAATACAGATCGCCTGATGTGGGCCAATGATTTCCCTCATAGTGACAGCACCTGGCCCTGGTCGCAGGAAATACTGGCAGAGCATACCAAAGGCCTGACGGAGCATGAGCGCAACAGAATCTGCTTCGACAATGTCAGGGATCTCTACAATCTTCCAGTCGAGGCCCAGCCGCTGATAGCGATGGCCGCACAGTAAACCTCAAACGGGCGCCCCTGAACCGCGCGCCCGTTCCGTCCACGGAGAGAATTTCAGATTACGGCATACCGGATTAACCCGAAGCGCCCGCACCGGCCGGGCCCACACATGGGAGAGAAACATGGAATATGATATCAAGATCACTGGCGGCACCATAGTAGATGGCACGGGCAACCCCGGCTATCTGGGTGATGTCGGCATCAAGGACGGCAAGGTTGTGGCGATGGGCAAGGCCACGGGCAGTGCCGCCAAGGTCATCGACGCCAAGGGCAAAATTGTTGCGCCGGGCTTTGTTGATATTCATACGCATTATGATGCGCAAGTAATGTGGGACCGCATGATGACCATCTCGCCCTGGCATGGGGTGACGACCGTGGTTGTCGGCAATTGCGGTTTTGGCATTGCGCCCACCCGGCCCGAGCATCGGCAGATGATCGCCGAGACGCTGGAAAACGTCGAAGGCATGAGCGTGAACGCGTTGAAGGCTGGTCTTGGCGCGGACTGGGGTTTTGAAACCTTCCCGCAATATATGGACGCAATCGAGAAAAAGGGCATTGCGATCAATATGGGCGTGCTCATCGGCCATACGCCGGTGCGCATGTATGTGATGGGCGAGGATGCTACCGAACGCGAGGCGACCCCCGGCGAGGTGGCTAAAATGCGTGCGCTTGTCACCGAAGGGATCGAGGCGGGCGCCATCGGTTTCGCGACGTCTAAAGCGGCCACCCATGTTGGTTTTCGCGGCAAACCGGTGCCGAGCCGCGCGGCGAACCATGATGAAATGCTGTCCCTGATGGGGGCGCTGGGCGATCTGAAGAAAGGCATGATCCAGATCACCATCGGCAAAGGACTGTCCTATAAGGAATTTGCAGAAATTTCCGAGACAACCGGACGGCGCATCAGCTGGACGGCGTTGCTGGCCGGCTTCAACATTACGGGCGCTGGTTCGCACCGCGATCAGTTGCGCAAATCCGAAGATCTGATTGCCGCGGGCCATGACGTGGTGCCGCAGGTCACCTGCCGCCCGCTGAATTTCGAGTTCAACTTCAAGGCTCCGTTCCCGTTCGAGGCGTCGAAAACCTTTGCGCCGATTTCGCAGGCGAATTTTGAAGGCCGCAAGAAGATATACGGGTCTCCCGAGTTCGGCGAGGCTTTCCGGCATCTGATTGACCGCCCGGACATTAGCCTGGCGCGCACGTTCAAAATCGCGGTTATTTCTTATTGCCCGAGCGACACCTCCATAGAAGAACGCACAGTTGGCGATGTGGCTGCCGAGCGGGGTGTTCATCCCGCCGATCTGGCGATCGAGCTGTCGCTGGCCAATGAACTGGCGGTGCGTTTCCGTATGCCGGTCGCCAATGCCGACGAAGACGCGGTGGAAGAACTACTGAATCACAAGGACACCGTGCTGGGCCTGTCTGACGCAGGCGCCCATGCCAGCCAGCTCTGCGATGGCTGCTATTCCACCCATCTGTTGAGCCGCTGGGTGCGGGAGAAGAAGGCGATCACGATCGAAGCCGCCATTCGCATGCTGGCTTCGCGTCCCGCTGAAGTGTTTGGCATCACGGACCGTGGCCTGCTGGCCGTTGGCCGTCCCGCCGATGTCGTGGTCATCGACATGGAAACAGTTGGCGCAGGCCCGCTGAGGCGCGTCAATGATCTGCCTGCCGGCGAAGAGCGCCTGATTTCAGACGCCACCGGTATTGATGCAGTGATCGTCAATGGCGCACTGCTGCGTGAAAATAATGTCAACGCGCTGGATGTGGTCAACGGCAAATTGCCTGGCCGCCTGCTGCGCAATGGCGCTGCTGCCTGAAAATAACGGGTTAAAAGGCTGAACGGCCCCCGCCTCTTCCGGACTTCTCAGGTTCCGGAAGAGGCGGTTTCTTTTGCGAACTGCACCAGAAAAAAATCGCATTTGCCGTCCCCTTTGCGGCATAATCCGGTCATCGAATAAATCACAATGCGGGTCCGCCGCATGCCATTGCAGACAGGGAGTATCCGTTTATGAAAGCAGCCGTGCTGCGCAAGGTTGGCGAACCGCTAACCATTGAAGATATCGAGATTTTGCCACCCGGAGAAAATGAGGTGCTGATACGCACCGTCGCCAGCGGGATATGCCATAGCGATTA
>SHWM01000029.1 GCA_009693835.1 Alphaproteobacteria bacterium | reverse complement strand
ATGGGGCGGTCAAACACCACCCGTTCCTTGGCGTATTGCACCGCCCGTTTCAGCGCCACGCGGCCCAGCCCAATGGCTTCGGCTGCGATCAGCACGCGTTCCGGATTCAACCCGTGCAGCAGATATTTGAACCCCTTGCCTTCCTCGCCAATCAGATTTTCCGGCGGTATGGGCAGATTGTCGATGAATAGGGAATTTGAATCGACAGATTTGCGGCCCATTTTTTCGATTTCCGTCACCTCGACATAATCGCGGTCAAGATCGGTATAAAACAGGCTTAACCCCTCGGCGGCCTTCTGGCCCGGTTTCGGGTCACCGGTACGCACGATCAGCAGGATTTTGTTCGCGGTCTGGGCGGTGGAGATCCAGATTTTGCGTCCGTTGACGATATACTGGTTGCCGTTCCATTCCGCGCGGGTTTGCAGCGCGGAGGTGTTCAGCCCGGAATTAGGCTCGGTCACACCAAAACAGCTCCGGTCCTTGCCCGCGATCAGTGGTGGCAGAATACGGCGCTTTTGTTCATCCGTGCCAAACACCACAATCGGGTTGGGGCCGAAAATATTCATGTGAATGGCCGACGCGCCGCTTTGCCCCGCGCCGGATTCCGATACCGCCTGCATCATGATGGCCGCCTCGGTGACACCCAGACCCGAACCGCCATATTCGACCGGCATGGCAATGCCCAGCCAGCCGCCTTTGGCGAATTCGGCTGCAAAATCTTCCGGGAATTCACCTGAACGGTCCCGGTCCAGCCAGTAGGCGTCGTCATATCTGGCGCACAGCTTGAATATGCTTTCACGGATGGCTTGCTGTTCGGGGGTGAGATCGAAATTCATGATGGATTCCCTATAACTTTCTGTCTGGCCGTTCTATCCCGCCCTGTTTTACACTACCCCAACGGCACACTAAACGATTATGATTGCCTCTGGGGCCGTGATGCCAGACTAAAGCGGGACGGCTTTGAATGCTTCTAAAATTTGAATGTTTGCAGCAGGGAGAAAAAAATGGCGGGATTATGTGAAGGCCGGGTAGTCATTGTGACCGGCGGGGCGCGCGGGCTGGGCCGCGAACATTGCCTTTTGTTCGCCAAACAGGGCGCAAAAGTGGTGGTCAACGATCTGGGCGGCAGCGTCAGCGGCGAAGGCGCAAACCTCCGCGCTGCGCAACAGGTGGTCAAGGAAATCACCGATGCCGGCGGCAAGGCGGTCGCCAGTGGAGATGATATTTCCACCTGGGACGGGGCGCAGCGGCTGATTCAGCAGGCAGTGGACACCTATGGCGGGCTGGACGTGCTGGTCAACAATGCCGGCATCCTGCGCGACAGAATGACCGTCAATATGACGATGGAAGAATGGGATGCGGTAATCAAGGTGCATCTGACCGGCACCTTCTGCCCGACACGCCATGCCTCTGAATACTGGCGTCTGAATGCCAAAAATGGCGGGGTCAATGATGGACGCATCATCAACACGACATCGGTTTCCGGTCTGTATGGCAATGCGGGTCAATTGAACTATGCCGCCGCAAAGGCGGGCATCGCGGCGATGACTATTGTCCTTTCCCGCGAATTGACACGGCTGAATGTCACCTGTAACGCCATTTCACCCGGCGCCTTCACCCGCATGACGGAAAATATTATCCAGCAGCGCGAATTGAAGCCCGGCCAGTTCGACACCCAGGCCCCTGTCAATGTCTCGCCGATGGTCGTATGGCTTGGCAGCAAGGAATCCAAGGATGTCACCGGACGGGTGTTTGAAACCATGAGTGGTGGATTTGGCACCTATAATGGCTGGGAACGCGCCGCGCGGGAAAAATTTGACCACATCCTTGATCCGGGAGAAATGGGCCCCATCATTGAACGGTTGCTCGAAAAAACCCATCCCCTGCAAAAAATATAAACACCTGAACGCGGGGGGGCATCTGTGGGTGCGCCCCGCTGCATACATAAGATGAATGGTCCAGTGGCCCGGCGGCGCATCGTTCGCTGGGCGGTGGAATATCTCCAAAGCCGCAACAGAGCATCATCAGTCCAGCATTTCAATACAGGAGAGTGTTATGAAAAATCGCGAAGTACGGCTGAAAAACTATCCGGATGGATTGCCCGCCAGGAATTGCTTTGAAGTGGTGGAAGCCGAGATCGCCCCTCTGTCGCAGGGACAGATGCTGATCCGCAATGTCTGGATGTCCGTGGACCCCTATATGCGCGGCCGCATGAACCCAGGGCGGCAGAGCTATGTTCCGCCATTCGAGCTGGGCAAGGTGATGGATGGCGGCGCCGTGGGCCAGGTCGTCGAATCGAGGGGGGGGGCCTTTGCCGTCGGGGATTACGTCACCGGCATGCTGGGAGGCTGGCGGGCTTATAATGTGAGCAGTGGCGCGGGCCTGACCAAAATCGACCCCCGGATAAATGTACCGCTCAGCGCCTATATGGGTGTGATGGGCATGCCCGGCATAACGGCCTGGTATGGATTGCTGAAGATCGGCAAACCAAAGGCGGGTGAGACGGTTTTTGTATCGGCGGCGGCGGGCGCCGTGGGCGCACTGGTCTGCGGGATCGCCAAACTGAAAGAATGCCGGGTGGTCGGCACCGCGGGATCTGCAGGCAAATGCAACTGGCTGAAAGATACCGTCGGCGTTGACGCCGCCATTGATTATCACACGGCCGGTGACGGCCTGACCAAGGCGTTGCGCGATGCGGCGCCCAAAGGGGTCGATGTCTATTTCGATAATGTTGGCGGCGCGCATCTGGAATCCGCACTTGAGGTCATGAACCCCAATGGCCGCATTGTCGCCTGCGGCATGATCAGCCAGTATAACAATCCCGATCAGACCGGTGTGCGGAACCTGTTCAATATCATCGGCAAAAGGATTCTGATGCAGGGCTTTATCGTGTCGGATTCTTTTTCCGAAATGCCTGCCTTTATCGCCGAAATGGGCGCTTGGGTCGCGGCGGGAAAAATCAAATGGGAAGAAACCGTCTATGAAGGGCTGGAAAAAAGCCCGGAGGCGTTTATCGGCCTGTTCAGCGGTGATAATCTTGGCAAGGCGCTGGTGCGCATCGGACCCGATAAAGCTTGATCCGTTCTCTGATGGTCTATTTTTTTGCGGCCTGTTCCGGTTAAATCAATCCATATGGGGCGATTTAGCCGGAGCGGGCTGGTACAACCGGTGCCGCCCCGCCTCATTCCGGTAGAGCGCCGCTTCCGCGGGCATTCCTGCGCCTTGCTGCCATTAAAATGAGCGCCGCGCGCCCCGCCCCACGGCCGGAATGGCTCATTAATCAGGTAGCCGCCGCCTGCCAAACTATCACCTGAAGACCTCGCAAGGGATGCCAGCGCCGCATTATTGTGCGCCGTCATACTGGCACATCCGTTGCTGTGCAGGGATGTGCATACCGCAATGTTGCGGGCGTCGCATGTGCAATGAGAGGACCAGTAATGAAAAAACATCCGTACCCCCGCAATTATCTCACGGTCGCTGCATTGGCCCTGCTATTGTGCTCACCCGTGGAAGCCGCGTCCCCGCCGGAATTTTTTTTGGCCGGGTTGGAGACGCGATCGGAGGCGGCAAACCCATATTCGCTACCCGCCTGCGTTATGAAAGCGTCGACCAGTCCGGGCTCCGGAACCGCCAGGGCGATGCGGTGACCTTGCGGACAGTGTTGGGGTATGAAAGCGGAACCATCCACGATATTGCCGGAACGCTGACCGGCACCGCAAATTTTGAATTGCTGTCGGCGGACAATGGCGTCGGCTTCAGCCCCCCCCTGGCGACTGGACATAAATTCGCGGGCTGGGCCGATGTATTCACCGCCGCCACGCCTGGCGCCGGCCTCGAAGATCGCGAAGCCATGCTGGTATAAACCAAAAAGCAGATATGGGGCGTGGATGTCCTGCGGCTGACCGGCGCGTATCATGACTTTCAATCCACTACAGGCCATATCAATTATGGCGATGAAGCCGATTTCATGATTACCGCAGATGTCTGGAAACGCGTGGTGCTGCTGGAGAAATACGCAAATTATGACTCGGCCCGTTTCGCCACGGATCGCCGGAAAATATGGTTCTCAGCCGAAATCAGATATTAATTGCAGCACTGGCGAAGAGAGAATGCCGCGCAAAGCAGCTCACGCGGCTTTTTCTTTCGCGGTATGCCCGTGCTCATATTCCTCCAGGAAGTTCAATACTTCCTCGCGGTAACGGTAATAATCCGGGTGCGCCAGCAACTCCTTGCGCGAACGCGGGCGCGGCAAATCCACCTGCATGATTTTGCCGACACGGGCGTTCGGTCCATTCGTCATCATCACTACCCGGTCCGCCAGCAGGATCGCCTCGTCCACATCATGGGTCACACAAATCGCCGTCACTTGCGTGCGCGCCCATACTTCCATCAGCACCTCCTGCAACTCCCAGCGGGTCAGAGAATCCAGCATGCCGAACGGTTCATCGAGCAACAGCAGTTTGGGAGAGAGGGCAAACGCCCGCGCGATGCCCACCCGCTGTTTCATGCCGTTTGACAGGGCCGTCACCGGCCTGTCCATGGCCTCGCCAAGGCCCACACGCGCCAGATAATATTCGATGATGTCCCTGCGCTCCTTGTGGCTGGCGTGCGGATAGACGCGGTCCACGCCCATCGCGACATTATTGCGCGCGGTCAGCCAGGGGAACAGGTTGGGCGCCTGAAACACCACGCCCCGGTCCGGCCCTGCCCCATCCAGTTCCCGCCCGTCCAGAATGATGCCGCCGCCGCTGATCGCGCTGAGACCCGCCGCCATGGAAAGTACCGTGGATTTACCACAACCCGAATGGCCAATCAGTGAAACGAATTCACCCTTTTTCATGCGGAGGCCAAACCCTTCGACAACGGTCAGCGGACCCTTCGGCGTCACATAGGTTTTGCTGACATCCGCAAAATCCACAAACCGGTCCACCCGCACCGTGTGGGCCTCGCCCGCGCGCCGGGCTGCTCTGGGCAGAACCGCATTCAGATTTAGCGGCGTGACATTCGGCAGCGGCCGCTGTTCTTCGTGGCGCAACGTGCGCGAGGCCCCTTTTTGCATCAGATAGGCGGTAATATCCTGGCGCAGCCGTTTGAAAACCGGATCATGGTTCAGGCCTGCCCGATCGCGGGGACGCGGCAGGCCGACTTTGAATTCCGGCCCCAAAACGGCATTGGGTCCAGGATCGAGAGGAATAATGCGGTCGGCCAGAATGATAGCCTCATCGACATCATTGGTGATGAGAATGGTTGTTTTTCTCTCCCTGAGCGAGATAGCGCTCAGCTCATCCTGAAGCTTGGCGCGGGTCAGCGCATCCAGCGCGCTCAATGGTTCATCCAGCAGTAAAATTTCCGGCTGTATCGACAGGGCGCGGGCCACCGCTACACGCTGCCGCATGCCGCCGGACAATTCCGACGGCCGCCGCTCGGCGGCATGTGTCAGCCCCACCATATCAATATATTTTTTTATATGCGCCGCGCGCCGCTGCCTTGGCCAGTGGCTGAAAACGGCGTCAACCGCCAGCGCCACATTTCCGTAGACGGACAACCATGGCATCAGGGAATAGTTCTGGAACACCACGCCGCGTTTCCGGTGCGGCCGGGTGACTTTTTTGCCTTTGAATCGGATTTCCCCGCTATCGGGGAGCAGAAGCCCGGCAATGGCGGAGATCAGCGTGGATTTTCCGCTTCCGGAAAAGCCCACGATAGCGACAAATTCCCCCTCTTCCACGCTCAAATTTACGCCGCCCAGAACCTCTGTGCGCGCCTCGCCCCTGCCATAGGATTTCCGCAGATTGCTGATTTCAAGAATGGGCACGGCGCGGCCTATCTTCTGTCGCTGAAAGTAACCAGGCGTTGCAGCGACCCCATCAAACGGTCCAGCAGAAATCCGATATTGCCGATCGTGAAAACCGCCACCATGATGCGGCCCAGCGAATGGGAACTGCCGTTCTGGAACTCGTCCCACACGAATTTTCCAAGCCCCGGATTCTGCGCCAGCATCTCGGCCGCGATCAGCATCATCCAGCCCACGCCCAGCGATAGCCGCATCCCGGTAAATATAAACGGCAGCGCCGAGGGAAGCACAAGCCGGACCAGCTGCACACGCCATTTCAGGCGCAGCACCCGCCCCACATTAAGCAGATCCCGGTCGATGGACGCCACCCCGACGCTGGTATTGATCAGGGTGGGCCATAGCGAACAGAGGGTTACCGTGATGGCTGATGTGAGAAACGATTTTTCAAAGAACAGGTCGTCGCTCACGTAAAGCGCGCTGACCAGCATGGTGACAATAGGCAGCCAGGCCAGCGGCGACACGGGACGGAAAATCTGGATCATGGGATTGAACGCGGCGCTTGCGGTGCGGCTGACCCCGCACAATATGCCAAGCGGCACCGCCACCAGCGTCGCCAGAAAAAATCCCATGAACACGGTTTTCAGGCTGGTGAATATCTGATCCACGTAGGATGGCTTGCCCGTATACACCCGTTCAACCAGCTTCGCAGCCGGATCTGCGGCCTGCAAAGCGGCGTTGCGTTCCTGCTGGCGCGTATAGAAGGCGGCCTTACGCTCACCCTGCGCCTGATGTTCCGACCACAGGCCGCGCATTTCCTCATACACCTGAACCGGACCTGGCAACACGCCGAGGCTGGTGTGAACACGGGAAGAAAGCTGTGCCCAGAGCGCCAGAAACAAGAGGATGGAGAAAAGGGGAATGACAAAATTCCGCCAAACCGGCTCCCCCCATTTTATCACGTGCTGTTCCACAAATTTTTTCAGAACACGCAACCGGTCTCCCGGGGGCCTGTCCTGTAACCTGAATTCTCCGGCCATGCTTTCCACTGACATTGCATTCCCTTTGTGCTTAATTTCCTTTCCCCGGCTGCCGCCTAAGATGGCCCGTTGCCAGGGGCGTCTTGTCTGCGGCCTGTCCGGTAATATCGGTTCCCTGAACGGTCTGATTTTCCTTCAGGCCAATCGGGAACAGCTTCAGATATTCGTTGGGTTTGCGACCGTCATAGGGGACGCCGTCGATAAATTCATTTGCGGGCGCGCGACAGCCGTCCGTATCCCACGGGAAATCCGATTCCTTCGCCAGGCCATCGTCCACCAGCGAACGTGCCGCCTTCAGATAAATGTCCGGGCGGTAGACTCTTTTGGCGGTATCGGCAAACCAGGCATCGTCTTTCGCCTCATTGATCTGGCCCCAGCGGCGCATCTGGCTCAGATACCAGACCGCATCGCTGTAATAGGGATAGGTGGCGAAATGATGGAAAAAGATATTGAAATCGGGGGCGGGCCGCCGGTCGCCTTTTTCATATTCAAAGGCGCCGGTCATGCTGTTGGCCAATATGGCCTCATCGGCGCCGACATAGTCGCTGCGGGAAAGGATCTTCACGGCCTCGGCCCTGTTCGCCCCGGCATTTTCATCCAGCCACATATTGGCGCGTATCAGCGCGCGCAGCACCGCCAGATGTGTATTGGGATTGGCTTGCGCCCATTGCGCGGTCACGCCAAACACTTTTTCCGCATTATTTTTCCAGATTTCATTGTCGGTAATGACTGGAATGCCAACGCCCTTGGCAACCGCCTGCTGGTTCCACGGCTCCCCGACGCTATAGCCGTTGATCGTACCGGCCCCCAGGGTCGCCGGCATTTGCGGCGGGGGCGTAACCGACAACAGAACATCCGCCTGAATCTGTCCGGTAATATCCGACGTGGAATAATATCCGGGATTAATGCCCCCGCCGCCAGCCAATAGCGCAGTTCATAATTATGGGTCGACACCGGGAACACCATCGCCATCTTGAAGGGCTTTCCTTCGCTCCTGAATTTTTCGATCACCGGCTTCAGATAATCGGCCCTGATCGGATGTTTGGGTTTGCCATCCTCCATCGGCACATTCGGCTTCATCAGCGCCCAGACCTCATTGGAAACCGTGACTCCATTGCCATTCAAATCCATGCTGAAAGCGGTGATGATATCGGCTTTGGTGCCAAAGCCGATGGCCGCGCCCAAGGGCTGCCCCGCCAGCATGTGCGCCCCATCCAGTTCGCCGGTGATCACCCGGTCCAGCAGAACTTTCCAGTTCGCCTGCGGCTCCAGCGTGACATACAGGCCTTCATCCTCAAAAAATCCCTTCTCATAGGCGATCGCCAGCGGCGCCATGTCGGTTGATTTGATGAATCCCAGTTTGATTTCAGGTTTTTCAAGCGCCAGTTTTTCCGCCAGGGCGGGTTGTAGTAGTGGCAGAACAAGCGCCAGACCCACCGAAAATATTTTCCAACCACGCATCCACGCACTCCTGATCTGCGGGCGTTCTCCGCCGGTTGCGTGTGCGGTGCAACATGCATGCCAATAAAAACCCATGATTGCGGCGGGACGGGTAACGGGAGAAGCCAAAAAATTAGGCAGTGCATGACAGCCTAAGAGGCACTTATACTGGGGCCAGTCAAAGGAGGCGTCTGAATGAAACCCATTGAATATATGCGCATGACCCGGGAGCTTTATGAAAGCCTGGGTCATCAACCCTATGGCTGGCTGCATGCCGGCACGCCGCCGCCATTCACGCGGCTGCGAAAGCCGCTCTCTGAGAGCAAGATCGGTATGGTTTCCACCTCGGGGGCTTACGCCATAGGGCAAAAAGCCTATCATTACCGGGACGACACGTCGATCCGCGCCATCCCCCGGTCTACGCCCGCAGAAAGCATCCATTTCTCACACGTCACCGAGAACTATCTGCCCGATCCGCGCCGCGATCCCAATTGTGTGTTCCCCATCGACGCGCTGCGGTCCTTGGCGGCGGAGGGCTTTATCGGCGAGGTGGCGGAGGAACTGTTTTCCTGCATGGGCGGCGTCTATTCGCAACGCCGGGTGCGCGAGGAAATGATTCCGGCGCTGGCCGACGCCTTCGCCAGGCAGAACGTCGATGCGGTGCTGCTGGTTCCCATGTGACCCGTGTGTCATCAGACCGTGAGTCTGATCGCACGTCATCTGGAAGCCCAGGGCATCGTCACCATGTGCATGGCGAGCGCGATGGATATTGTGTGCGCTGGACGGCCGCCGCGAGTGACCTTCGTGGATTACCCGCTGGGCCATACCGTGGGCAAGCCGCTCGACCGGGTTGGGCAACTCGATATTGTCCGGCGCGGGCTGCTGGGCCTTGCCAGCATGACTCGCGCGGAACAGGTGGAAATCCTGCCCTATCGCTGGGCCGAAACCGATGACTGGAAGGCCGAGGAATGGCGCAAGGGCGGCGCAGGCGGAAAAGATGAACGCAAACCGCGCGACACCTCGCCGCAATATCAAACGGAGCAGGACCGCATCTTTGCGGAAGGAAGCTGAGTCCGTTGCCAATCCGTCCGCCGCCAACGTAAAGTCCGGGCGGCGGGCAATCCGCTAATCACATACCGGAGGAATGATCAGAATGACTGGCGACAGGACCTGCCCGCTGGAAGGTGTCCGGGTAATCGACATGGCCACCGTGCGCGGTGAGATGGCCGGACGGGCGCTGGCGGATATGGGCGCCGAGGTGCTCAAGATCGAACCGCCGGAAGGCACGCCCGCCCGCCGGGAACCCCCCTTCATCAAAGGCCGTGAGGGAGACCCGGAGGCCTCTCTCTACTGGGCGGCGCTGGGCCGGGGCAAGCGCAGCATCATTGCCGATCTGGCCAAAAAGCCAGAACGGGATCAGTTGGTAAAACTGATTGCCGGCGCCGATATACTGATCGAATCCTTTGATCCCGGATATATGAAAAGCATCGGCCTGGACTACAGCGCCATGAAAGCGGTTAATGCGGGCCTGATCTATGTCTCCATCACACCCTTTGGCCAGACCGGCCCCTTCGCCAATGACCCGGCCTCGTCCCTGACTGTTGAGGCGGCCTGCGGCCTGATCAATCTGCAGGGCGACAGCGACCGCCCGCCGCTTCCGGTTGGCTTTGCGCAGGCGCCCTTTCACGCGAGCATGGTGGCGGCGGCCGATTCCCTGATTGCGTTGAATGAACGCCTGCATTCCGGCCTCGGGCAGCATCTCGATGTGTCGATGCAAACCGCCATGATGCTCACCCTCATGAATGCGTCTTTCTTCCCGCCTGCCGAGGCGCGCGACGTTCCCGGTTACGGCATGGAGCGAAGCCTGCCGCGGCCCGCCCTTACACCCGGTCTCGATGTTCCCACGCTGCTCAATGTTGCGGATGGCTATGTCACCAATCTGATGGCGACCTTTGGGCCCACCATCCGCACACTGGGCGAAGCCGTCAACTGGCGCATTGAGGCAGAGGGGCCGCTGCCCGCGCATCTGCCGGATATTGACTGGAACAACTGGCCAGAGGAACGCAAGAAAAGCCGCATCACCATAGAACAGGTGAATGAGGGGGCGCAGATTGCTCTGAACTTCCTCAGGACACGGACGAAACAGCAAATTTTCGACCGCGCCCTGAAACAGAGCATGCTGAATGCGCCCGTTAATACAACGGCGGACCTGCTCGAAGACCCCCAGTTGGCGTCGCGCGATTTCTGGGTGGAGATCAGTGGCCGGACACACCCTAGATCACCCATACGCCTGAGCCGCTCGAAAACCCTTATTGATCGCCCAGCCCCCCGTCTGGGAGAAGCGCAGCCCCTCTTAACGGCGCCCGCGCGCACCGCCCCCGCGCCAAAAGTGCCCGCAAGCCCGCGCGGCAAACCCTTTGCCGGGCTGAAGATCGCGGACTTCGCATGGGTTGGTGTAGGGCCGCTTATTTCCAGGGCGCTGGCCGATAATGGCGCAACCGTGGTGCGCATCGAAAGCGCGACCAGGCCCGATACAATACGCATGCTGGCGCCCTATTACCGGCGCGAATTCACCCTCAATTCCAGCGTCTTCATGGCCAACTACAATACTTCCAAATATGGCATGGCGCTGAACATGTCGCTGGAGGAAGGCCGCGCCATCGCCCGCGACATGGCGGGCTGGGCCGATGTCATGCTGGAAAGCTTCACCCCCGGCACCATCGGCAGATTTGGTCTCGACTATGAGACCCTGAGCAAGGACCGTCCGGACCTGATCATGCTGAGCACCTGCCTGTACGGCCAGACTGGCCCCAGGCGGCACTTTGGCGGTTATGGCAATCAGGGCGCCGCCATTGCGGGGCTGCATGGCATTACCGGCTGGCGGGACCGGCCGCCCACTGGCCCCTATGGGGCGTACACGGATTTTATTACGCCGCGTTTCGGTGTGGTGGCGCTGGCGTCGGCGCTCTATGAGCGGAGCAAAAGCGGCAAGGGGCAGTATGTGGATCTCTCGCAGGTGGAAGCTGGCGTTCAGTTTCTGGAGCCGCTGCTGCTGGACTACACGGTGAACCGCACTATCGCCCAGCCCTTCGGCATTGACAGCCTGTCGGAATGCCCGCACGGCGTGTATAAGACCGCCGGCATTGAACGCTATGTCGCCATCTCGGTTACCGGCGCCGCGCAATGGCGGGCGCTGTGCAAATTGGCGGGCTTCACGCAATTCTCTCACGCCCGGTTTGACAGCCTGCAGGAACGCATGGCGGCGCGCGAGGAAATTCATGCGGCGATGCGCGATTTCTGCGACGGTAAACCGCCCTTCCCCTTCGTGACGCAATTACGCGCCGCTGGCGTGCCGGCCGCCGTGGTCATGCGCGGCAGCGACTTATATGAAGACCCGCAACTCCTGCACCGCGGCTATTTCGTCACACTGACACATAGCCTGATTGGTCCGATTTTGCATGATGGCTACGCAACGCTGTTTTCAGATACGCCTGTCATCGCCTCCAAGGCGGCGCCGGCCCTGGGCGAGGATACCGATTTTGTGATGCGGGAAATCCTCAAATACCCCGAGGAAAAAATCGCACAGCTGAAAAATGCTGGGGTGTTTGTCTAGGGCAATTGCCGCCAAGACTGAACCGGCCCGTTCAATTCAGATGGGATCGCCTCAAGCGATCCCATCTGATCCGGACACGCTCCAAGGCGGCATTCATTCATCCTGACCCGCCGTGGCAGGCCACCCCAGCCAAAGTCCAGGCCGCAGGGACTAACCCGCCGCGTCAATTAAGCAGATTGTAACCTTCTATCCGGATGATGGGATACCGTTGAACGGAGGCCTGCCCAATATTTTGAGCACTCCACAATGGAATTTGCCGTTGCGCTGCGGCCGGCCACAAATTCCGCCCAAAATGGGGGGAGGGGATATTTCCGCCCCGTGGCCACGCGGCACCGTTGATCGGAACTGGCCGCCGCCGGGTTGGCGCAAGAGAGGACTGCCGGTGAGTAAAGCCTTGGACAGATGCCCGATATGCGAAGGCGGCGAACTTGATCTTATTCTCTCCCGGCCCAAATCAGCATCATTGCAAAACCGCGCTTTCGAGAGTGCTGCACAGGCCCGCGCCGCGGTAAACGGGCGCCTGGATATTGTGCGATGCCGCGATTGCGGTTTTATTCACAATAAATCTTTCGACCCCGCGATCATTGACTACTCCGAAGAATATGAAATCGAACAAGGAGAATCCCCGCGATTTCGTGCTCACATGATGGAGCTTGCGGGTGACATTCGCGGTTCCGTTAACGGCGGTGCGCCGTTGTCCATCGTGGATATCGGTTGTAATCAGGGGAGCTTCCTGAAACTGGCTGTCCATGAATTGAACGACCTGCACCCGCACGGTTTCGGATTTGACCCCGCCTATCGCGGCGCGGCGCAAGACCCAAATGGCATATGCTATTATAGAAATTATTTCGGCGCTGAAGCCTCTCGCCTCATTACCGGCGGTGAAATTATTTTTCTTATCCGGCACGTAATCGAACATGTGCCGGACCCGGTCCAATTTCTTCAATCCATCCGCGCTGCGGTTCAAAGCGATTGCCGAACCCGGCTATTTATTGAAACGCCATGCGTAGAATGGATATTCCGTAACCATTCGGTTCAGGAATTTTTTTACGAACATTGTAATTATTGGACGGCTGAAACACTCGGGGCGGCGGCGGCACGCGCCGGTTTTACCACGATCCGTTTCAAACATGTGTTTGAGGGACAATTTTTGTGGGTGGAACTAACCCCAACCCCCGAGGGTGCGGCGCAAATCCATCAAGATAGTTCTACGGGGGCGGGAGAGGCTCTCGTGGAATCCTATCTGGCGAGCGAAAGCGCAACCATTGCCGCATGGCGTCGCTGCATAACTGACGCCGCGGTAAAAGGCCCGGTCGCCCTTTGGGGCGCTGGCGCCAAAGGCGTGACCATGGCCTCACTCATTGATCCGGAGTGCAATCTGATCAATTGCCTGATTGACATTAATCAACGCAAGCAAAACCGCTACACTCCCGTAACTGCGCACCCGGTGGTAAGCCTGAAGACGGCGCAAAATCGCGGCGCGCGAACGGCGCTGGTTATGAACCGCAATTACCTGTCTGATATAAGCGAGATGCACAGGCATGAGAATGTCAGCATCGATCTGATCGACGAGACGAGGGTTCGCCTGGCGTCCTGATGGTCACGGCCGGCCATGTTGGGACGCGGCCAAGGCATCGTCCCTGCCATTCCCGCCCCGCCTCTTAATACGATGTTAAAGCTTCCATGTTTGATTAACCAAACACGGCGTGTGGATTTATACGCCGGGCAGCCTGGCTGGAACTAGCAATTTATGCTGAAAGTCATGACCGTCGTCGGCACCCGGCCGGAAATAATACGGCTTTCCCGCATCATACCGGCGCTTGACCGGCATTTTTCGCATGTGCTCGTGCATACCGGGCAAAATCATGATCCCAATCTGAAAGACATTTTCTTCCGGGAACTGAATTTAAGAGCGCCGGATTACTATTTCGAATTAGCCACATCCACGGTGGGCGCCATGCTGTCCGGCCTGTTTCTCGAAATGGAAAAAGCGCTGATCCGCGAACAGCCCGATGCGCTGCTTATCCTTGGCGACACGAACAGCGCGCTCAGCTGCATCATCGCCAGAAAATACGGCGTCCCGGTCTATCATATGGAGGCCGGTAACCGCTGTTTTGACCCGGACAGCCCGGAAGAGGCCAACCGGCGCATTGTCGATCATACCAGCGACTTCAATCTGCCCTATACCGAGGCCGCCCGCCGCAACCTGTTGCGCGAAGGGCTGCACCCCAGACGAATATATGTGACCGGGTCGCCAGTGTATGAAGTCGTTCAGCACTACCAGTCCAGCCTGCATGATAATGACGTTGTGCATAGGCTGGGGCTGCGTCGCAAGGAATATTTCGCCGCCAGCATCCACCCGCAGGAAACCGTCGATGACGGGGACAATATCCGGGATATTTTTGCGGCACTTGATGCGCTGCATCAAAAACATGGATGGCCGGTCGTGGTTTCCACGCATCCACGCACGAAAGCCAAAATCGAACAGTTTCGCGTGGTGAAATCCGGGGGGATCCGCTTGATGCCCCCGTTCGGCTATTTCGACTGGTGCCGCCTTCAGATGTCGGCTGCCTGCGTCGTGTCGGACAGCGGCACCGTGAGCGAAGAGGCCGCTATACTGAACTTTCCAGCCGTGACCCCGCGCAATGCGATGGAGCGCCCGGAGGCCATGGAAAACGGCAATGTGGTGCTGTGCGGCCTGTCACCGGAAACGATCGCGCAATCCGTGGCGCTGATGATGGCGCGGCCCGCCGGCGGCGCGCACGAAATTCCGGAGGCCTACCGCGTGCCGGACGTTTCACACAGGGTTGCTGCGCCCATCACCGGCACCTGCAAACTGGCGCAAGCCTGGAACCATTGAAATTATGGAGCTGATTCATGCCTCGTGAAGACTGGGAAAAAAATACTCTGGGAAAGATATTTATGCCGGAGGGGCTGTGGCCGGAGGGGCGCATCGGCACCGTGCTGGATGTCGGATGCGGACTATCGTTCAAATCCCAATATATCAAGGCCGATATCCGGGTAGGCGTCGACGCCTACCGGCCCTATCTGGAGAAAATCGACGCGACGGTTCCTTACGTCTGCATCAACGCGGATGCGATGCATATCGACAGCCTGTTCCTGCACAAGTCCTTCGACATTGTGACGCTGCTGGATATTGTCGAGTATCTTGAAAAAGACGACGCCCTGGAACTGATCGGCAAGGCGGGAAAGCTGGCCCGGCGCGCGGTCGTCATCGAAACCCCGCTGGGTTTTTTACCCCAGAACATGGATATTCTTGGAATGGGGGGCGACCATTTTCAGACGCACAGATGCGGATTTGAGGCTGAAGAGCTGGAGGCCATGGGCTACGACGTGATCATCCGGGACTACCGGCTGTCGGATGTCAAACGCCATACCAGCGAAACATCGCCGGCCTCCATAAAAATGATAGCCGCCATCAAACGCTACGATCGGGGTTGAAGCAAAGCCATGGACGCCAAATCCCCCGCACGCCCCTTCAATACCGACCTGTCGGACAAAACAATCCTTGTCACAGGTGGAACCGGCAGCTTTGGCGGCGTGGTAGTGCGGAAAATGCTGGCGCTGAACTGCCGGGCCGTGCGCATCCCGAGCCGGGACGAAGCCAAACAGTACAATATGCGCGAGGCGCTGGACGATCCGCGCCTGTCATTTTATCTGGGCGATGTGCGGGACCGTCCCAGCGTCGATCTGGCGATCCGTGATGTCGATCTGGTGTTTCACGCGGCCGCTCTGAAACAGGCTCCCAACTGTGAGTCCTTTCCCGACCAGGCCGTTCTGACGAATGTGCTGGGCAGCCAGAACGTCCTTCGATCAGCGGTGGAACATCATATCGAGAAGGTCGTTTGTCTGAGTACGGACAAGGCCGTGCACCCCGTCAATGTCATGGGTATGACCAAGGCGCTGATGGAGAAAAATGTGCAGGCGCTTTCAAAAAGTATCTGGTCCGATCATAAAACAATCCTGTGCGCGGTGCGCTATGGCAATGTGCTGTATTCGCGCGGCTCGGTCGTGCCGCTGTTTATCGATCAGATCAAAAGGGGCGTGCCGATCAGCCTGACCATCCCGGAAATGACGCGTTTCCTGTTGCGGCTCGATGACGCCGTCAGCCTGGTGGAAACCGCACTGACGGCAGGCCGGCCCGGAGACATTTTTATCCGCAAGTCTCCCGCCAGCAGCATCTCCGACCTGGCGGAGGCCGTCCGGAGTTTATTCAAAAGTAATGTGCCGATACGCATTGTCGGTTCCAGGCCAGGCGAAAAATTGCATGAAACCCTGGCCACTTCCGAGGAAATTCAGAAATCGCAAGACCTGGGTGAGGCATTGCGCATACCCATAGACACGACCGATCTTATTGACCCCAATCCCGAGCTTTCCAAGGCCTATACACAACCCGACTATACATCTGAAAATACCCGGCGCCTCTCCCTGCCGGAGGTGGTTTCGCTGCTGGCCAGCCTTCCGGAACTGCAGCGCGAGCTGGCGCTTGCATGAAAAAGCTGCTGCTGATCGGAAGCAACGGCATGCTGGGAACGGCGCTGCGCCATGTATTGTCGCAACGCCACGCAGTGTCCACTCTCGACCGGACCCAGTTCGACATTTCCGGGGGCCGGTGGGACAACCTTTCCGTTTCAGGGTTCGATTATGTGATCAACGCCGCCGGCCTGATTAGCCGCCGCCGCGCAACAGACGCGGAGCTCTGCACGGTCAATGCGGTCTTTCCGCAAGTGCTGTCCGCCCTGTGTGCGCGTCATGGTGTGCGGTACATTCTTTTTTCGACGGACTGCGTCTTTGATGGCGTTCACGCGCCGTTTTATGAAGATTCCCCCCGTCTGGCGCAGGACGCCTACGGCAAAAGCAAGGCGCTGGGCGAACCAAATATGGCGCTGGTCCTCCGCACTTCCATTATCGGCCCTGAATGCAGAAATTTTTACAATCTTCTGTGCTGGACTTTGGCGCAAAGTCATATTGACGGCTTTACCGACCATCTCTGGAACGGGGTGACAACCCTGGAGGCGGCGCGAGTGGTTGACCTGATCATTCAGAACGCCCTTTTCGCCGAAGGCGTCCGGCATATTTTCGCGGAAGATTGTTCCAAATATGATCTGGTGCAAATGATCTGCCGCGCGTTCGGGCATCCCGCGCAAATTTCCCCAGCCGCCGCCCCGGCGCCGCGCGACACGCGGCTGCGCACAAATTATCCCGAATTTCTTCAGGTTTTCGGCATCCATTCCATGCAGGACCAGTTGCGCCATCTGCTCGCGGTCAGCAGCCCGCAGGGGCGCTGGATTACGGACAGGAGCGTAGCAGAATGAGCACTTCCAGCCCGCGGGTTTCGATCGTGATCCCGAGCTATAATCACCTGCACTACCTCCCCAGAGCCCTGGACACTGCGCTTGATCAAACTTTTGAAGACATTGAAGTCATTGTCGTTAATGATGGTTCGACGGATGATACAAAACAGTGGCTGGACGCGTACAACCACCCGAAATTGCGTGTCATCCATCAGGAAAATAAGCGGCCTGCAGAAGCCATCAACACCGGTATACAGGCCGCTCGCGGCGAATATATCACGTGGATGTCGGCGGACAATTACTGCGCCAATTATTTCGTGGAAGCGTTTGCGGCCGCACTGGACAGCAATCCTGACAACGCGTTCGCCTTTTCCCCCTATTATGTAATCGACGCCGAGGACAAAATTTGTTCGATTTATTGTGCGACAGTTATCGCACTACGCGAACTTATCACCCGCACAGGGCATCATCGCGGCAATGCCAGCTTTATGTACCGCAAGTCCGTTCACGCCGAGGTCGGAAAGTATGAAGGCTGGACTTGCGATTCAGACATGTGGGTCAGAATTCTGGAGCGGTACAAATCTGTCTATCTGATCAAGCCGGTATATTATTACCGCATTCACGACGCCATGGCGACCCAGACGAAGCAAAGCGAGATGGGGGAAGCGAGCCCCAGAATTTTGCAGAACTTCATGCAACGCCACAGTGGTGGCGTCAGCGAACAGCTTCTCGCCCGTCTATACCCGGCGCTGCACAAGTCTCCGCAGCTCCTTCCCTCGGCGCTCGCCGATCTGTCCGCACGCATATTCAGTAATGGCTTGCGGGGCGAGGCGCTGTCATATCTGAAAATTACGCTTTCGTCATATGCAATTGACGATTTATTGCGCCCACTGGCGAATTTCATCGCCCTGTCGATGATGGTAAAACTCGACCCGATGGCGCACATTCAGGAAGCCGTAGCAAGCAACAAACATCTTACGGCAGAAATGAAATCGGCCCTGATTTCCACAGCTCAGGGCATAATATTGCTCAATGGATTAAAATCCAAACCCGATATCTTCCTGATTGAGCATGAATCGATGCCGCTGAAATATGACATGCCGGAGATATTTTCATTCACCGCCTGGAAAAACGGCACGGTAAATACGCCTCTGCCAGTCCCGTAACACCAGAGCGGCATTCATTTAATTGGAATCGTATTGCGGTCCTATTAAATGGATAAAGCGGCGCCAGCACATTGAAATATAGAGCCACAAATTCATTCCATCACCAGAATGTTCGTTCAACCGGGATAATCCGGCGCACTGGCATCCCCGGGTGAAATCGCCGCCGGCTGCATCGGCCAGTGAATATTGAACATGGGATCGTTCCAGCGCACCGTTCGCGCCAGTTCCGGCTGGTAAAACGCCCCCATGTGATAGAGCAGGTCGGTGTCATCGCCAAGGCTGATAAAGCCGTGCGCAATCCCCCCGTCGATGAACAGCGCGCGCGCACTCTGCGCACTCAGTTCCACCGCCTCCCATTTTCCGAATGTCCGCGACCCCACGCGCATATCCAGCGCCACATCATATATGACGCCACGAAGACAGCGTACGATCTTGGGTTCCGGCGCGCGCATATCCTGATAATGCAGGCCGCGCAATGTACCGCGCAGGATATTATGCGAAAGATTTGTCTGCACGGAATGAAAGGGAAGGCCGGCGTCCGCCATATCGCGTTCGCAGAAGCTGCGCATAAATCCGCCGCGGGCATCCCGCTGCCAGTCTGATTCCAGAATGGTGACGCCCGGGATGGATGTAGGTATGGCGCGCATACGCTCAGTCCAGTATGCGCAGGGATGGAATTGGCACGGCAAATTTCCCGCCCCACTCATTAATTCCCGCAAGCTCGGTGCGAATTTCATCCGCCAGATTCCACGGCAGGATCAGCACATAATCCGGACGTGCTGTAAATATGGCTTCTGGCGCACGAATGGGAATATGGCTGCCGGGCAGATAATTTCCCTGCTTGTGCGGATTGCTGTCCGCCACAAATTCAATCTGCCTGGCGGTGACACCGCAAAAATTCAAAAGCGTATTACCTTTGGCCGCCGCCCCATAGGCAGCCACTTTCTTACCCTCGCGGCCCGCCTGGTCCAGAAAATCCAGAAGTTCGCGCCTCGCCGTCTCCGCACGCGGACGCAATCCCCGATAGGTGTCGATATTTTCCATGCCCGCCGCGTCTTCCCGCTCGCGCAGGGCCAGCAGAGCATCGGTCGTTTCATGGCTGGCCAGGAGATGACACGCATATACCCGCAGGCTGCCGCCATGGGTGGGAAGTTCTTCCACATCGAATGCGCGTAAGTGATGCGCCGCCAGAATACGCTCCACGGTGCCCAGTGAAAAATAGGAATAATGCTCGTGATAGATGGTGTCGAATTGCGCCTGCTGAACAAGATTCATCAAATGCGGAAATTCGATGGTCCACAGCCCTTCGGGTTTCAGCAGAATTGTGAAACCCGCGACGAAATCGTTGATGTCCGGTACATGCGCCAGCACATTGTTGGCCGCCATCAGATCGGCCGAATGACCTTGCACCTTTAACTGCCGCGCCGTCTGCGCGCCAAAAAATCCTATATGCGTGCGCACGCCCAGCGCCTGTGCCGCACAGGCTACATTGGCGGCGGGTTCAACCCCCAGCACCGGAATGCCGGCCGCCACAAAATGCCGCAGAAGATAACCGTCATTGCTGGCAATCTCGATGACCTTGCTGGCGCCATCCAGACCGAGCCGGCTGATCATGGCCTCGGCATAGCGCCGGGCATGTTCGACCCAGCCCTTGGAATAGGAAGAAAAATACGCATAGTCGCTGAAAATTTCCTCCGCCGGAACCACGGCGTCCACCTGCACCAGAAAACATTCCCCGCACACACGCGCCAGTAATGGATAGGCCGGCTCTGCTTGCCCCAGGCGCTCGACGGGCACATAGGAATTGGCCAGCGGCTGGCGGCCCAGATCAATGAAAGTTTCGGTCAGGCGCGCGCCGCAACACCGGCAGGATGGCGCCGCGTCCGGCATGGCGCCGTTCATGGCCATAATTTCCAGGGCGGAGATCCTTCCGCCCACAGACGTTCCAGCAATTGTCTGTCCCGCAGCGTATCCATCGGCTGCCAGAACCCGGCATGTTCATAAACCGCCAGTTGCCCCTCCTCCGCCAGCCCTTCCATCGGGGCTTTTTCCCAGACCGTGAAATCATCTTCTATGCGGTCGAGGACAGCCGGATTAAGCACAAAAAATCCGCCATTGATCATGCCCCCGTCGCCCGGGGGTTTTTCGCTGAAGCGGGTGGCCCTGCCGCCAGCGACATCAAGCGAACCGAAACGGCCCGGCGGATGCACCGCCGTTACCGTGGCTTGGAGACGCATTTTATGATGAAACTCGATCAGCCTGGAGATATTTACGTCCGCCAGCCCGTCGCCATAGGTCATGCAGAAGGCTTCTGCTGGATCAAGATGATCTGCGACGCGCCTTATTCTGCCGCCCGTCTGGGTGTTCTCGCCCGTATCCACGATGGTGACGCGCCACGGATCGGCCTCGCCCTTGTGGTAAACGATACTGTTAGCGGCCAGATCAATGGTGACATCCGAGGCATGCAGAACATAATTGGCGAAATATTCTTTGATCATATAGCCACGATAGCCAGCGCAGATCACGAAATCATTCAGACCATAATGACTGTACAATTTCATGATGTGCCACAGCATCGGCCTGCCGCCCACTTCGATCATCGGTTTGGGGCGCAAATGCGATTCTTCCGAAATACGGGTGCCATATCCGCCCGCAAGGATGACTGTTTTCAAATGCTGGCCTTTCGCCCGGTATGGCAATGCTGCGCGTTACCTGGCGGATATTACTCAAGTCCCTGCAATCGGTCAGCAGTTTTTCCGTATGTGCTTAAAATGGGACGGACGGTCAGGCTGGTATCGGGTCCCCAACAGGGTAGTCATTACGATCTTCCGCCTCGGGGTTTTTCTCAGGCGTCAGCAGCCTGCTAACACCGCCATCTATATGGGCGCGGCAGGTCTCTGCAAGTGTCTTGCGGCAGGGAAAATCCGACGCCGCCAAGGGCGCAGGGAAATACGCGCGCGCGGGGGCGCTGGCGCGGCCCAGCACGGACCACAAATGCGCATCATGGACATATCGCCATACCAGGCCAGAGAAGCATCCGCCCCGCCGCGCACCAGATCGGGATAGGCGATGGTAACGGGTTGCACCAGGGAGTGTGGCAACCCGTCCAGGGCGGCCAGCAGGGACGATTTGAAAGGCAGCCGTCTGCCGCCGCCTCCCGTTGTACCTTCCGGAAACAGGATGACATTGCGGCCTGCCTGCAGGTGCGCGCGAATTAGCTGCACCTCTTTAGCCACCTGTGCGGCCTGCCGGGTGACGAAGACACATTGCCGCATGCGGGCCAATCTGCCGAGCAGGGGCCAGTCAGCGACATCCGATTTGGCGACAAACACCGCATCCAGTTTCAGGCCCAGGACGAATATATCGAGCCAGGACACATGATTGGCGACCTAGAGCACGGAAGGAAGCACGGAAGGCGACGGGCCGCCCCGGACCTCATGGGGAAAGGCCTGACCGGTTGCCTGCAACTTCAGCCCGATGATATGACCCGTGCAACGGAACCACTGCGCTGCCATTCCAGACTGCGGCTGAACCTGTAAACGGCATATACATCAGGGTCATCACCAAAAAAGCGCTGAAACGAAAAACAGCGCGCAGCATGCCGGCCGCCCACATTACATGGCGTCCCTGTAACGGCTGGCATAGCAGGCGCTTAACCCCCGTTGGCATCACCGTCACGCAGACATCGACCGTGCTGAAGCTCTTGTCCACAACCGCGCCAGAGCACGTCCAGCACCGCGCGATTGCGATATTCCGGATGCACGCAGGAGCGGCTCAGCTCCAGTATTTCCCCTGGATGGGATTTTATGGAACGCAGGTCAAATTCCGACTCGGTGTAAAACATCTGATCGGCCGGCAGGGCGCTGCGGCGTGTCAGGCGGTAGGTTCCGGCGATTCGCGGGGCGACTAATTCATCTTCCGCCTGATTGTCCACCACCAGAAGATGATCGCAAATCCTGTCAAAGCAATCCGCGTCGCGGCGCTCGTTCAGTTTCCATGGATTGGGGCGCGCACCCATTTCTTCCTAAAAACCTGATATCGCAGGCGCTGTGCGGCCCGGATTTCATTCTCGTCCTGTGCCAGCCGCACATCGAACCGGCACTCATTCTTCGTGGACTGATCAATCGTCATTACCCTTTCTCCACCTGTGGAAGCCGGGTAAGCTATGAGGTCCGCCTGTGTCGTTTACGTCACAAAGCGATGAATCCCTTGTGACAATAAGTAAATACTCCATGAAATCAGACGTTTTTTGCCGTTTCAGGAGGTGTGCGGAGAGTTTCCCAAAGGCTGCTGGCGGAAAAAATGATCACGCCGCCCACATTAAAACTTCCGCTCACGAACAGAGTCCCCGCAGTCCGGCGAATCACTTCCGGCCTGCACTCAACCAGATCACCGGCCCGCGCCGCAGCCATAAAGGACAGGCTCATGGAAAGTGGCGTCACCTTCGCCCCATCATTGGCCGACCCTGCCGCCAACCTGAATATAGTGTCGGCAAAGCAGCCAAGCATGCCGCCATGGGCATTGCCGGACATGTTCATGTGCTTTTCCGTGACGGAGAATGCGTAAATTGGCCCCTCTGGCGTCACCCTGACATAGAAGGGCCCTATGGCGTCTTCATAAGGATCGGCTGGTTCACTGTGCTGATAGCCCGGGGGCGGCGCGGCGGCCTCCCCCGTCATCTGACACCCTGTATTTTGCAGATGGCCGATGACGACATGATCAGCCCGCCCCGGCTGCGTATTTCACAGGCGGTAAAGATCATCGAGCCGGATTGGCGGCTGACGCGCGCCTCCGCCAACAACCAGCCGCGACCCACCTTACCGGTATAATCGCAATTCAGGGATACGGTCACCACGGCCGTTCCGCCGGTCAACAATTCTGCCGCCCCGGTATTCGCATTGTCGGATATATTAACCAGCATACCGCCATGAACCGCGCCGGTGCGATCAAAGTGCCGGTCTTCCATATGGACAAGCATCGCATACACGCCCTCGCAGGCCAGAAAATAATGCGGGCCGGTCAGGCGGCTGAACGGGCCGGACGGCATCATCGCATATTCGGGCGGGGGCTGAGGTTGGTGCGGTTCAAGCATTTGCTTTATTTATAGTAAGGAAATATGCGATTCTAGCGCAGGATAGTGAGAACAGGAGGCGCAAGCATGAAATATCTGCATACCATGGTTCGGGTGAACGATCTGGACAAATCCCTGGAGTTTTATTGTGACAGGCTGGGACTGGTTGAACAGGGCCGCTTTGAAGTAAAGGAAGGCCGCTTTACGCTGATTTTCCTCTCGGCCCCCGGCAATGAAACCGCCCAGGTGGAGCTGACCTATAATTGGGATCCGGAGAAATTTGGCGAGGCGCGCAATTTCGGCCATCTGGCCTATGAAGTAGAAGATATTTACGCGGCCTGCGAACGGCTGATGAAGGGCGGCGTGACCATTAACCGGCCTCCGCGCGATGGCCGCATGGCTTTTGTGCGATCACCTGACAATATTTCCATTGAATTATTACAGGTTGGCAAAGCGCTGCCCGCGACAGAGCCCTGGGCCTCCATGCCGAACATAGGACACTGGTAAGGCCCGGACATGAATTTCAACGCCCAATTATCCACTGCCGCGCGCCGGCGGGAGGCGGCGGAGGCCATAACCATTCCCACGAGCAGACGATTATTGCAGCGCCTGTTCGGCATTTATGTCGCCGGGGGCGCGGCCGGTGTGGGCGTCACCATGCTGCTGGCGCTGCTCGGATATGAGTTTTCGCCGCAGCAATGGCTGGCGATCCTCATATTCGGAACGCCCGGCATCATACTTTACACGCTGCTCGATATCTGGCTGATCGCCCGGCATTACCGCCCGCTTGGGGAGTCACTCGCCTATTTCGATCAAAGCAAACTGCCCGATCCGGCCACCCATTCCCGGGGCCTGGCCTGCGCGCTGAACCTGCCGTTTCTTTCTTTTTTGCGCATCAGCCTGCCGCACGCCTTCGGCGCCGCCGCCACTGGAATATCCGCCATGCTGTTTGGCAACTGGATACTGGATAGCCATTTTCAGGCCTGGCAGATCGGCATTTTCTGCGCCACCATATTGCTGTTCGCGGCGCCAGCGCATGCGATCGTGGAATTTTTCTGGCTGTCCCGGACCCTTACCCCCGTCATCAAGCGGCTCAGCGCCTATGATGACGCCCTGCTGCCGGAAGACGCCGCCAAACTCTATGCCGTCAGACTGCGTAACAAGCTCAGCTATCTGGCGGTGTTTGTATCGACCCTGCCCACCATCTTCATCGCGTCTTCTATCATATTGAAACTTAATCTGCTGGTGCAGGAGCTGAACCTGCCGGTTAGCGGCGGAGATCTGCAACCGATCTGGGTATGGATCGGCAGCGCCGTCCTGATCGTCTCGATAGGTTCCCTGATGATGTCGGTACTGACCGCAAACGAGGTCTCCCGTTCGGCTCAGCAACTGGTCGACGCCATGAAATCCGTCGAAAAGGGTGAGCTGGATGTGCGCCTCACGGTGACGGGCACCGATGAATATGCAGAAATATTCCGCGGTTTCAATTTGATGATCATCGGTTTGCGCGACGAAGTGGCCATGCTGGAACTGACCCACGATCTCTCCCGCGAACTGCATATCGATACGCTGATCGCCCGCATTATGGGCGCCACGACAGAACTTCTGGACGCCGACCGCGCCACCCTGCTTCTGCATGACCCAAAATCCCGGGAATTATGGTCGCGCTATGCCGATGGTCTGGAAACCACCGAAATCCGTATTGCAGACACTAGCGGTGTCGCGGGCGATGTGTTCAAAACCGGCGTCACCGCCAATCTGAATGATCCCTATTCCGACCCGCGCTTCAATCAGGACGTAGACAGGCAGACAGGCTATCGCACCCGGAACATGCTGTGCATGGCGGTGCCCAACAAATCGGGCGAGCGCATTGCAGTGATCCAGGTGCTGAACAAGCGCCGGCCGGGCGGCTTTACCGCCAAGGATGAAACCCGACTGATGGCCTTCAGCTCGCAGATCGCCATCACTCTGGAGAACGCCAATCTGTTCGATGAAGTTCTGACCATCAGCAACTATAACGAAAATATCCGCGCTTCCAGCTCGAACGGTATTCTGACCATCGATCTGGATGGCGTCATCACCACCGCCAATCAGGCGGCAGCCGAAATCCTGCGCACCAGTGAGGTGCAACTTGTGAACCGCAGCGCCGCCGGATGGTTTGCCGAGCGTAATCACTGGATTCTCGATTCCATCAAACGGGTGCGCGATACCGGCTACCGGGATATTTCCGTGGACACGCCGCTGCGCTTTGCCGAAGGCCGCGACGCCTCTGTCAATCTCAAGGTCTCCCCCCTGCATGATCAGGAAAATCAGGTGATTGGCACATTGGTGCTGATCGAGGATATTTCCAATGAACAGCGGGTCAGGGCCACCATGGCGCGGTTCATGTCAAAGGAGGTGGCCGACCAGTTGCTGGCGTCCGATGACGGGCAGCTGGAAGGCAAGAGCCAGCGTATCTCGATCCTGTTTTCCGACATTCGCGGCTTTACCGGAATTTCGGAAAGCCTCGGGGCAACCGGCACTGTTTCGCTGCTGAATGAATATTTTGAGGAAATGGTCGAGGTGGTTTTCCGCCATGGCGGTATTCTGGATAAATATATCGGCGACGCGATCATGGCCCTGTTTGGTGCGCCATTTAGGTCGGAAAATGACGCCGATAAGGCGGTGGCGGTCGCCAATGAAATGATGGCGGCGCTTCGCCTTCTGAACCAGCGCCGGATCTCGATCGGAAGTCCCGCGCTGGACATCGGCATTGGCATCGGCACTGGCGAAGCCGTGATCGGCAATATTGGCTCCACCAAGCGTCTTGAATACACAGCCATCGGCGATTGCGTGAATATGTCCTCCCGGCTGGAAGGGGCCACCAAACAATATGGCGTGCCGATCCTGATCAGCCAGTTTACCGTGGCCGATCTGCGCCACCCGGTGAATTTGCGGGAAATTGATCTGATCCGGGTGAAGGGAAAGGATAACCCGGTAGCGGTGTATGAGGCGCTCGACCATTTCACACCGGACATATTTCCCAATCTGGATGAAACCGTCGCCGCGTTCAATGCCGGCATGCAACACTATCGCGCGCGGCAATTTTCCGCCGCGCAGGAACATTTCAGCGACGCCTTGCGCTGGCATCCGGGCGACAGGCCATCACAAATATTTCTGGAGCGTTGCGTCACTTTCCTGCAGGCACCCCCTCCCGCTGACTGGGACGGTGTCTGGACAATGACGGAAAAGTGAGTCCTTACACATGCTGAAATCGTCCTCGACCTTGCGTTATGCCGTTCTTTCTGTCGTGGTGCTGCTCGCCATCATTGCCTACACGGTCTATTGGTTCGCGCTTGCAGGCAAAATTGAGCGCGGCATCGCCGCCTGGGCCGAGGCGCGGCGCGCAGAAGGCATGGTGGTGAAATATGACACACTGGAGGTCACCGGCTTTCCTCTGCGTGTCCAGCCGCAGGCCGCGAATGTGCATATCACGGCACCTGGACAGCACCCCATGTGGGGGTGGCGGTCCGCCCTGCTGACCGGCAATATTCTGCCGTATAATCTGAATCATATTGTCTTCAACGCGCCGCAACCGCAGGAGATCAGTCTACAGATCAATGGCAGCCCGCGAGAGCAATATGTGCTGGCGCCGCAAAGCGCCTTCGCCTCGGTCGCACTAAAGCAGGACATGGCGGACAGGCTGGATGTGGACATCAGGGACGGCACGCTGCGCGGAGGAAATATCAAGACAGGCGCGCTCACCTTTGAACGGGCGCAACTGCATCTGCGCGCCGGGGCGGATGGCGCGCCGCAGGGCCTGCACAACCCCGCCTTGTTTGATATATCCCTGAAACTGGAGAATATGGATTATCCGGGCTTTGCCGGCTCGGCGCTCGGCCCGCATCTGTCGCACATGGCGGCCACGGCCTCGATAGAGGGGACATGGCCCGCCGAAAAAGGCGCGGCAGGGGTGCGGCAATGGCGCGACGCGGGCGGCGTGGCGCAAATCAGGGCCATGGAGCTGGACTGGGGTCCGCTAAAACTGAAGGCCGCAGGAACCCTGGCGCTGGATGACAAGGACCGGATGATTGGGTCCCTGACATCGAAACTCGCGGTCTATGAAGGATTGATCAAGGGATTGCAGGACGCCGGCCAGCTAAAGAAGGACGAAGCCGGCGCCGCCAGAATCGGACTGGGGATTATCGCCATCGCGTCCGGCGGCAAGGACGGCGAGCTTTCCTTGCCCTTGGTGCTTCAGGATGGCGAAATGTTTGTTGGCCCGCTACGCATCGCCAAACTGAAGCCGCTCTTCTAACTTGCGGGTTTCCCAGGCGTCTTACGTGCAGTGCGCCCGAAATCCGGCTCGGCGGTGTCCTGACCTGCTTCAATGATTTTCTTGCGGATGGCGCGGGTGCGGGAAAATGCGTCGAACAGGGCCTCGCCATCGCCCCATCTTATGGCGCGTTGCAGGGCGCTGATATTTTCTGAAAAGCGGCCCAGCATTTCCAGCACCGCCTCGCGGTTATTGAGGAATATATCGCGCCACATGGTCGGATCACTGGCGGCAATGCGCGTGGAATCGCGAAACCCGCTGGCGGAATATTTGATCACTTCGGTCTGTGTGACCTGTTCAAGATCAGCGGCCGTCCCTACCATGTTATAGGCAATCAGATGCGGCAAATGGCTGACGACCGCCAGAACCAGATCATGATGTTCCGGCGTCATGAAATCCACATTGCTGCCGCAGCGCTCCCAGAAACGGCTTAGCTGACGGACCGCGGCACGGTCCGCGCCCGGCGGCGGCGTGAGAATGCACCAACGGTTATCAAACAGTTCGGCAAAGCCCGATTCCGGACCGGAATATTCAGTGCCCGCCACCGGATGGGCGGGAATGAAATGCACCCCGTCCGCCACAAAGGGGCCAATATCGCGCACCACCGCCGTCTTGACCGAACCGACATCCGAAATGATGGCGCCAGGCTTCAGCGCGGCCTGAATTTCCTGCGCCAGGCCGCCATAGGTGCCAACAGGCGTGCACAAAATCACCAGGTCTGCATTGCGCGCCGCCTCAGCCGGGGTGTTGGCTATACTGTCCACGAAACCCAGACGAAGTGAGGTCTGCCGGGTCTGCTCGCTGCGCGCGGTGCCGATAATATGCCCCGCCAGCCCCGCGCGTTTTGCCGCCCAGGCGATGGAAGATCCAATCAGACCAAGCCCAACCAGCGCTACACGTTCAAATTCGCCGTCAGACATTGGGTGCGCCCTGCATAAAACCGCTCAGCAGCCGGACGACCTCCCGGTTTTCCTGTTCTGTCCCCACCGTCACCCGCAGGCATTGCGGCAAACCATAGCCTTCCATGCGCCGCACGATCACGCCATGTCGGCGCAGCCAGGCATCGGCGGCGGGGGCGTTGCGTCCCGCCTCGTCCGGAAACGTGACAAGCAGAAAATTGGCGACGCTTGGATCGCAGAAAAGGCCCAGTTTGCGCAATTCATCCGCCAGCCAGTCCCGCCATTTCTCATTGTGGGCCACGACCGAATCGGTGAACGCCGTATCCTGCAGGGCGGCGATCCCCGCGGCCTGTGCGGGCAGATTGACATTAAACGGGCCGCGCACCCGGTTCAGCACTTCCACCACATGCGCCGGACAATAGGCCCAGCCAAGCCGCAACGCCGCCAGCCCGTAAATCTTGGAATAGGTCCGTGTCATCACCACATTGTCGTGCGTCGAGACCATTTCGATCCCCGCTTCGTAATCATTGCGGCGGACAAATTCTGCATAGGCCGCATCCAGCACCAGCAATATATCGTCGCGCAGGGCTGCACGCAGGCGGCGCACTTCCGATGCGCTGACATAGGTTCCGGTCGGGTTGTTGGGATTGGCCAGAAACAGAATGCGGGTGGCGGGCGTCACGCAGGCCAGCA
>SHWM01000028.1 GCA_009693835.1 Alphaproteobacteria bacterium | reverse complement strand
ACCAGACACATACGGCAGGACCCGAAAGCCTTCAGTGTATCAGTGGCGCATAATTTTGGAACCTTGACGCCCGCCAGGGCGGAGGCGCGCATGATCGAGGTCCCAGCCGGAACCGAAACCCTGATTCCATCTATTTCAAGGTTTACGGTTGCCGCGCCGGCCGGGGCGGGGGTTCCGAAATCCATATCAAAGGGCGCTGCCATCCGTCTCTCCTCCTGGCTATCCTCAACTGACGTCGAAATCTTCCGGAAAATGGTCCAGCGCGCTGAGTACGGGCATCGGCGTCAACCCGCCCAGCGCACACAGCGAGCCATCGCGCAGAACTTCACACAGGTCCCGCAGAAGCGCCCTGTTTTCGCCGGGCCGCTCCCCCCGGATGATCCTGTCTATGGTCTCGGCCCCCCGGGTCGAACCGATGCGGCAGGGCGTGCACTTACCACAGCTTTCAAGTGCGCAGAATTCCATCGCAAAACGCGCCTGCCGGGCCATATCCACCGTATCGTCGAAAACCACTATGCCTCCGTGGCCAATCATACCGGATTTCGAGGCAAAAGTCTCATAATCGAACGGCGTGTCGAACAATTCCGGCGGCCAGTAGGCGCCCAGCGGCCCGCCCACCTGCGCCGCCCGCACGGGGCCGCCGCTGAAGGTTCCGCCGCCATAGTCTTCGATGATTTCCCGCAAACTCAGGCCGAAGGCGCGCTCGATCAGGCCGCCGTGGCGCACATTTCCGGCCAGCTGGATCGGCATGGTGCCGCGCGAACGGCCCATGCCGTAATCCCGGTAAAATGCGGCACCTTTTGCCAGTATGGTGGGCGCGGCGGCGAGGGACAGCACATTATTGATGACGGTCGGCTGGCCAAACAGCCCAGCAATGGCCGGCAAGGGAGGTTTGGGGCGCACCTGCCCCCGGCGTCCCTCCAGACTTTCCAGCAGCGAGGTTTCCTCGCCGCAAATATAGGCCCCCGCACCAACACGAATTTCGAGATCAAAGGCAAAGGAACTATTGAGTATTTTGGGGCCAAGAAGGCCGCCATCCCTGGCCGCAGCCATCGCACGGCGCATTTTGCTGATCGCATGCGGATATTCAGACCGGATATATATAAAACCCTTGCTGGCCCCTACCGCGACGCCCGCAATCACCATGCCCTCGAGCAGCAGGAACGGATCGCCTTCCATGAGCATGCGATCGGCGAAGGTACCGCTATCGCCCTCATCGGCATTGCAGACAATGTATTTTTGATCCGCCGGGGTATCCGCAACGGTCCGCCATTTAATGCCGGTAGGGAATCCCGCGCCGCCCCGGCCGCGCAAACCCGAATCCACCACCTCCTGCACGATGTCCGGGGGGGCCATCTGCAGGGCGCGGCGCAGGCCTTCCAGCCCGCCATGCGCCTGATAGTCGGCAAGAGACAGCGGATCGGTAATGCCGCACCGCGCGAAGGTCAGCCGCTGCTGGCTTTTGAGCCAGGGGATGTCCTCCACCAGTCCCAGGCTTTTTTCATGCGCCGGATCGTCAAACAGCCCGGCCACATCGGCCACATTAACAGGACCAAACCCCATGCGGCCCTCGGAGGTGGCGAATTCCACCAGCGGCTCCAGCCACATCAGGCCGCGCGATCCGGTGCGCACCAGTTTTGCGTCCAGTCCCCGCTGGCTGATTTCGGAAAGTATGGCCCAGGCCACCTCATCGGCCCCTACCGACAGGGCGGCCGCATCATCGGGGATAGTGATGACAAGGGTCATTTACCGGCCAGCGCCAGAGCGGCGGCGGCGTTCAGCCGCCCGTGCAACTGGCCGTCAATAAGCGCGGCGGGGGAAAGGGCACAGTTCCCTAGACAATAAACCGGCTCGAACGTGATCTGTCCATCGGCCCTGGTTTCGCCAAGCTTAACACCCAGAGCCGTTTCCATATCGCCGATCAGCCGCTCTGCGCCCATCGCCTGGCAGGCTTCAGCACGGCAGATTTTGACAACGTGCCGCCCGGCTGGCGTCCGCCGGAAATCATGATAGAAGCTGACAACCCCCTGAACCTCGGCGCGGGTTAGGTTCAGCACATCCGCGATGACGGGCAGGGCGCGTTCATCGACATAGCCAAACTGCTCATTAACCGCATGCAGGATGGGAAGCAAAGGCCCATCCATCTGCTTCATACGCGTCGCCAGTTCGCGCACGGCATGGCCGTTAAAGTCCTTCTGGAGGGGATGATTAGCCCGTGTGCTCATGGCTTCATTATCGGCGACAAGTACTTTTGGATCAATGAAGATTTGGCGCCGTGGAGGCTAGCGCAGCAGCTTCGCAAAACTCAGTTCATGCCCGTCCGGGTCCTTTATGTGAAAATAGCGTTCGCCCCAGGACGCATCTCTAGGTGCGAATTCCGGCGAGAAACCAGCTTCCAGCGCCCGGGCGTGCATGGTGTCTACATCGGACACATAGAGGATGAAGCGTCCCCACTGGCCCCAGTTTGTCTCACGGCCCACCGCCATGAGATTGAGATAGCTGCTGCCGGCGTGAAAGCTGGTAAAGGCGCTGTTTGCTCCGCCATAGCGCAGGGCAAAGCCAAGCCCCGCATAAAAGGCGACGGCGGGCGCCATGTCGTGGGTGGCCAGGGTAATGGCGCTTATGGATTCGATTTGCGGAGTTTGTATCTGCATCGCAATATTATTTCACCCCACACTCTTTGTCATTGCGATGAGCAAAGCGAAGAAGCAATCCAGAGTTACAGTTACCAGCCCTTCTGTAAGACTCTGGATCGCCGCGCCGCTCTCGCCGCGCAAGCGCTGGCGGAGCGGGTCGCGGCTCGCGATGACGTTACAAGCAGGTTTCCCTGTAAGCCGTTACGCCGCCTGCAACTGACTCAGCAGCGGACGCACCTCTTTGGCGAAACGTTCCAGTTGGGCGTCACGGTCTTCCATCGGCCCGGTGGCGTCCACGACAAAGTGCCGCACGCCCGCCGCATGGAAATCCGCGATGCGCTGCGCACAATCCGCAGGCGAGCCGATCACGGCGTATTTCTGGGTCGCCGCGCGGAAATCCATGACATAGCGCTTGGTCAGCGCCTCGGCCGCCACATCCAGCGCGCGTTCATAGGTGTCGTCGATGCGCATGAACACCAGATGCGAACTGGCGAAGTTCTTGATCTCGCGCTTGGCGGCCTTGGCGGCGGCGGCGATCTGCTGCAGCCCGTCGCGGTACATTTCCGGCGTCACGACATAGGACATCCAGCCATCCGCTAGTTCGCCGCAGCGCTTGAGCGAGGCCTTGTTGCGTCCGCCGGTCCAGATGGGCGGGCCGCCGGGCGTCACCGGCCGCGGCAGCATCTGCACGTCCTTGAACGGATAGAATTTGCTTTCCTCATTGCTGACCGTTTGTCCGGTCCACAATTTGCGGATGGTGTGGATGCCGTCTGTCAGGCGGGCGCCGCGTTCCTTTACCGGCACGCCGCAGGCGGCATATTCATTCGGAAATTCCCCCCCGACGCCGACGCCGAAAATGAAACGGCCCTCACACAGATGGTCGAACGTCGCGACCAGTTTGGCGACCGTGGTGGCGTGGCGCAGGGGCATCAGATAGACGCCGGTGCCCAGCAGGATGCGGGGATTGATGGCCGCCACCTGCGCCAGTTGCAGCAGCGGGTCGAGCATCGGCACCGCAAAGGCGATATGATCGCCCGTCCAGAGCGAGTCATAGGCCAGCCGGTCAGCGAGACTGGAAATCTCTCTGGCGGATTTGGATGACGTCACCACGGCGCTGAAGCCGATCGACAGCTTTTTATCAAGAGGTAGGTCCATGGCAATTCTCCCTGCGGTTATTGTTATGCGGCTAGAGCAGCGTGCGGTCATCTGGAATCCTCTCGATCTCCAGGTGCCCGCACAAAGCTGCTCTAATACATTATAAACTAGAGCAACTTTACGCGATCATATAGGATCTATGATCCTATATGATCGCGTGTTGCTTTAGCCAGCCCTGTGCGATGGCGGCCTCGTTTCTAAGAATTTCGGGTGGGCCCAGCAGCACCCGGTTAACGTTAATACGTTTATACCAGTAATGCAGCCCCATCAGATCGGTGAACCCCATGCCGCCATGCACTTCGGTGGCGGTGCGGATAACGAATTTGGCCGCTTCATCAATTCCCGATTTTGCGAGAAGTATTTTAACCGGCGCGTCGTCCGGGATGGCGTCATAAGCGTGCCCGGCATACCAGACCAGCGACCGGTACGGCTCAAGCTGGGAAATCATTTCGGCGCACATATGCTTGACCGCCTGATAGGACGCGATCACGCGGTCAAACTGCCGTCTTTCCTTGGCATATTCGACGGCCTTGTAAATCATCACCTCGGCTGCGCCCAGTGTGTCGGCCGCCAGCGCCAGGCGCCCCGCCATGATGCATTTATGGATGGCCTCTGCCGCCCCGGCCGGGCCGCCCACCAGATCAGCCTTGACGTTTTCAAGCTTTATCTCGCAGTGCATGCGCGAATAATCGATGGTGGTCAGTTGCGTCACCGTGACACCGGGCGCATTACGCGGGATGATCGCCAGATTATCCGGCCCGGCGGCAATAAGAAACATATCGGCGGGCCCGCCATCCATCACAAACATGGCATGCCCGTTTAGTCTGCCGCCGGAAACGGTGACGCCGCTGGCGTCCCGGATGCTGATGACCTCGCTGACGCCCACGCCAACTTTCACTTCACCCGAGGCAATTTGCGGCAGCCATTCTTCCTTTTGCGCATCCGTGCCACCGGTCAGCAGCGCGACGGGGGCCATGATGGCGCTCGCGGTAAAGGGAACAGGGGTCACCGTGCGGCCGAGCGCTTCCTGAATGACAACAGCGTCCAGCATCCTGAAGTCTGCGCCGCCATATTGCTCGGGTATCAATACGCCGGTCGCCGCCATGTCCACCAAACCCTGCCAGAGCGGGGCGTTGAAGCCGGTACGGGCATTGGCGAATTCCCGGATGCGCTCCAGCGGCAGGCTGTCCTCCGTAAAGCGGCGGACAGAATTTTCAAGCAGTTTCTGATCGGCGGATAGTCCAAATTCCATTAGTTTGCTTTTGCCAGCTTTGGTTCGCGCGGCATCCCAAGGCCACGTTCGCTGATAATGTTTTTCTGGATTTGCGATGTGCCGCCGCCAATGATCAGGCCAAGATCAAACATATTGCGCACCTGCCAGGAACCGTGGGCGCGCAAGTGCGGGCTGCCGTCATAGAGCGTGCCAAGTTCTCCCAGAGCTTCCAGCGCGATGTCCGACAGTTCACGCGCCAGCTCGGTGCCATAAAATTTGATGATGAACCGGTTAAGGCCCGGCTCTTCATTGTTCAGGGTCTGGCTGAGCAGCCGCAGCGCGTGAAATTTGAGCGCTTCTGTCTTGGCCTGTGCCGCCACAAGGCGGTCGAGGTACGAGGCATGCTCCATCAGCGGCCGGCCATTGAGTTTTTCATGCTGTAAAATCTTGATAATGCTTTCAACGCGGCCGAGCAGCAGCGCCGGGTCGCCCAGCAT
Source organism: Alphaproteobacteria bacterium (assembly GCA_009693835.1). Classification (GTDB taxonomy): domain Bacteria; phylum Pseudomonadota; class Alphaproteobacteria; order UBA11222; family UBA11222; genus UBA11222. The sequence goes on along the minus strand of SHWM01000028.1, from coordinate 24,602 downwards.
GCCGCGTTCATGTTTCAGCGTCGTGTTGGCCACGTGCCAGCCTTCACCGCGTTCGCCAACGATGCTGTCCACGGGCACCTTGACGTCCGTCAGGAACATTTCGTTGAATTCGGCGGCCCCGGTCATGGTGACGAGGGGGCGGACTTCTATGCCGGGCGTCTTCATATCCATCAGCAGGTAGGAAATACCTTCATGCTTTGGCTTGTCCGGCTCGGTGCGCACCAGAATGAAGCACATGTCGGAAAAATGCGCCGAACTGGTCCAGATTTTCTGGCCGTTGATGATGAAATGCCCGTCCTCCACCTTGGCACTGGTGCGCAGGCTGGCCAGATCACTGCCGGCGCCCGGCTCGGAATATCCCTGACACCAGTAGAGTTCGCCCGTTATCGTCCGGCGGATATATTTCTCCCTCTGATCATCATTGCCGCGTTCCAGCAAGGTTGGCACCAGCATACCGATGCCCTGGCCGCTCAGGCCTGAGTTGACATTCGCGCTGGTGAATTCTTCCTGGATAATGACGGTTTTGAGAATGTCCGGCTCCGCGCCATAACCGCCATATTTCTTTGGTATAGTGCGGCAGGTATAACCGTTCTCGATCAGCAGCGCCTGCCAGTCCCGCTCAAACGGCCCCGGGTGCCCGCGCATCCCCATTCCGGCAAGCGGCGATTTGTGTTTGTGTTTCTCTAAAAAAACACGGAGATCAGAACGGAAATCCTCATATTCGGGGCCGTAGCTCAAATCCATCGGAGATTTCTCCAAAATTCATAATTTCTGATACTCATTTTAGCATGACAAGGGGCCGTGGGAACAACAGTCTTTCCTGTACCCCTACCATTTGTGGAAGATAAAATAGGCGCCTGCAGCGATCAGCGTGAAACCCGCAAAATGGTTCCAGCCCAGCGGTTCCCCCAGATACCAGACGGAAAACAGGGCGAACACCGAGAGTGTCATGACTTCCTGAATGGTCTTGAGTTCGGCCGCGCTGAAAGTGCTATGTCCGTAACGGTTGGCGGGAACCTGAAATATATATTCGAACAGCGCGATGCCCCAGCTGATGAATATGACTGCGAGCAGCGGCGCCGTCTTGAATTTCAGATGGCCGTACCAGGCGATAGTCATGAAAATATTCGAGATCAGCAGCAGGCCAATGGTCAGGACAGGGGCAGGGATGGTGGGCATGCCGCGATTTCCGTTCGTGAAAATGTTGAATGTATGTGACGCGCGAGGCCGTTTTCGGGAAGCCAGTTCCCCTTTTGCACCTTCAGAGGCTCGGATGATACTCCTGCGCCCATAATGCGGTTCCCGGTGGCTTCGCCACCCGAAGCCCGCAGGGCGTAGGGTGGTGCCCGCTGCCGGACTCGAACCGGCACAGCCTTACAGCCGAGGGATTTTAAGTCCCTTGCGTCTACCAATTCCGCCAAGCGGGCACAGGGTAGGCCCGAGATATAGAACAGTATCGGTCTGGTTGAAATTGCTTTTGTTGCGGTTGCGTCGCGGCTTCTGGCATAGCTCGCATGAGCCATGTACAGACGACGCCTTTTATAATTCTGTAGTGCCCCGAAAGTGCAGGACTAGTGACAGGCCTGGGAAAACAGGGCAATCTGAGTTTAATCAAAAAAATAGAGTCATGCAGGGAGACAGGCAAATCATGCCAAAATTATCGAAACTAAGCCGGTCGGTGGCGGGCCGTGCGGTTCTGGTGACCGGCGCCGCCAGCGGCATGGGGCGCGCGACGGCGCATCTGTTCGCTGACGAAGGCGCCATGGTGGCGGTTACCGATCTGAAGCAGGAGGCGGTGGATGCCGTGGTCAAGGAAATTACCGACGCAGGCGGCAAGGCGCGCGGCTGGGTGTTCGATGTAGGCAGCCGCGAAGCGATTGAGCGGGTGGTCAAGGAAGTGGCCGAGGCGTTCGGCCGGCTGGATATTATAGTCAATAATGCAGGGCTGGCGACAGTGGGGTCGACCGAATCCTCCCGTTTCGAGGAAACCTGGGCGAAGGCGCTGGATGTCATGCTGACCGGCCCCGCACGCATCGTGCGCGCGGCGCTGCCCTATCTGCGCAAGTCTGATAGTGCGCGCGTCGTCAACATCGCGTCGACCGAGGCGCTGGGCGCCACGCCGGGCGGCGTTGGCTATGCGGCGGCTAAAACCGGCCTGATCGGCGTGACACGGTCCCTGGCCGTGGAATATGGACGCGAAGGCATTACCGTCAATTGTATCTGTCCTGGCGCCATCCGCACCGGCCTGACCGAAAGCATTCCAGAGGAACATAAGGAAAAATTCGTCAAACGCCGTGTGCCGGTTCGGCGCTATGGTTTTCCCGAGGAAGTGGCGCAGATGACGCTGAGCCTGTGCCTGCCGGCCGCGTCCTACGTAAACGGCGTCGCCTTCCCTGTGGATGGCGGTCTGACCATCAAGAACGCCTGAGTCAGGGAAACCCCGTGCCCTGGCACCGTTTTTTCGACGAATAGGCGAATGGGCAGCCGTTAATCCGCACCGATGCGGTCGGCCAATGCGCGTAGCAGGCCTGCGCCGTCGCCGCGCCAGGCGCTGCCATGCATACAGGCCAATGTGCGGGGCTTTAGCACCGCCAGTTTTTCAAGCAGGGCGCGTGAATTTTTCGAGTGCGCAAAATAATCCAGCGCCTTGCGGAAAGCCTCGCTGGGCCCCAGAATATCTGCCTCGGTGATTGCCGGTGTTTCCGCTCCGGGCTGGGTGAACAGATCGCCGCATAGCAGGGTCGAAGTGACGGTTTCCATCACAAATCCGCATTCCCAGGCGTGCGGCAGATGCGGCGTATCAAGCCATTGCACATTATGCTTGCCCAGCGGCAGGCTTTCACCATCTCCAAGCGCATGGGGAGCGCGATCCGCCACGTCACCGATCGATGTCATGGCGGCGATTTGACCGCACACAGGCACGGCGTTGGGTGCGGCTGCAAGAAACTCATTCAATGATCCGCACTCATCGCCCTCGAAATGTGAAAGGCCGATATAGCGAAGTTTCTCAAGCGGCAATACGCGCGCTATGGCTTTGCTGATGTCGGGAAACAGTCTGCGCGGCCCTGTATGAAACAGTAACGGCGCGTCATCCACGATCAGATACTGGTTAAACGAAAACCCGCCAAGACCGGGCGGGGTGACCCCCGTATTGATGCGGTAAATATTGGCGTCGATCTCATCTATGTTCGTCATGAGTATCACCCTTTGTTACGGCCTCGGGATCACACATGGTGACAGGCCATTGTGGGAAGATCATCGGTCGACGATTGTTGCCCATTTTGCGCCGGCAGTTCAACCAAACCCCACTTTATTCCGGGGTTTGGCTGCTGATTTAAGTCGGGCGTTTACCCGCCTAGGCCGCCGCGCTGGGCCGGGCCTTCATGCGGGCATGCCAGGCTGTGACGTTTTTAAGTTCGGGGGGGATGGGTTGGCCAACGCCTGCGAAGAAATCCAGAAATCCGAACAACAGAATGTCGGCCAGCGTCAGGCGGTTGCCGACCACAAACTGCTTGCCTTCCATCTGCTTGTCCAGCCATGCCAGATTATGCTGGGCGACCCGCTTCAGGCCGGGCGAGGCTTCGGGAATCGTCGGGATACGGTCCTTGAACAAAGGCAGCCCTTCGGCATAGCGGAAGCCATTGGCCATTGGCTCCAGAATATTCAGATCAATACGGCGCGTCCACATGCGGGTCTCGGCACGTTCTTCGGGCGTCGTCCCGATCAGCGAGTTTTTCGGGTTCTTGTCGTCCAGATACTCGCAGATCGCAGTGATTTCGCAAACAAATGAGCCATCATCAAGTTCGAGTGCGGGTGTCTGGCCCATCGAGTTATTTTTGAGATAGGGCGCCTTGCGGTTTTCGCCCTTCATCAAATCAACCTTTATCGCAGGAAGGGTGATGCCCTTTTCATGCATGAACATGCGCACCACATGCGGGTTGGGGCCAATTGAGTCGTGTAATTTCATGGTGTTTCTCCCTGCTGCTGTTGGATTATGATATTTTGCAGATTACTCAGTTTGGTATCGGATTACCATGCACAAAAAAACCGGGGCTGCGCGAACGCAACCCCGGAATTATCCTCGGTACAGTCTCAGATCTTTTTTGAATCCGGCACTTCAAATTTGAAGAGACGCGCTGCATTGAGACCCAGAATTTTCATCCGGGATTCATGTTTTAGGTGTCCGAACTGCCTTTCAATGGCCTCGGCGGAATGCGGCCAGGTGCCTTCATGATGCGGATAATCGTTCGCCCACATGAAATTATCCACCAGGTTGAACTGTTCAGCCAGCGCCAGCCCGGGCGCATCTTCCTGAAAGCTGGAATATCCATTCGCGCGATAATAATCGCTGGGCAGGCCCTGCAATTTTGGGCGCGCCCACATGTGATGCTTTTTGTAGGCCTCGTCCATTGCCTCCAGCGCCCACGCCACCCAGCCGATGCCGGCTTCGATGGTGGCGAATTTGATGCGCGGGAAACGCTCCAGCACGCCGGACGAGCACAGATTGGCCATAGGTTCAATGGTCGGCGCCAGCGAATGCGAGACGTAATTAATCACCGCGCCGCCATTGCCCTTGGAGGCGCGCGGATCGCGCCCGGTCGAGACATGGAAGGTGATCGGAAGATTGACTTCCTCGATCAGCGCCCACATCGGGTCGAACATGGGTAGATTATAATTCGGATCATTATGATCGTGCGGGCCAAATACAGGTTTACAGGGCAGGCACAGACCGCTGAAGCCCAGCTTGGCGACACGGGTGATTTCAGCCATGGCGTGTTCGAGCGTTGCCGTGCAAATACCCGCCAGCGGTTTCAGGCGGTCGTTATAGGGGCCGAACATTTCCCATGCCCACTCATTCCAGGCAAAACACATCTCGCGGCAAAAATCAGCATCGCGGGTGGCCCACATCATCAGACCCTTGTTGGGGAACAGGACCTCGCCGTCCACACCGTCCATTTTCAGATCAGCAAGTCGCTCCTCGGGGGTTTTTCCGGAGAGATTGCGAAGCTTTTCTTCGCCCTCAAATGTGCTTTCACGCAGTTTTGCCTTACGGAAGCCTTCCTGTACGCTCCAGCGGCCGCCTTTATCATCCACTTCAACACGCGGCAGGCGTTTTTGAAATTTTTCCGGCACGCGCTCCGCAAACATATTGCCCGGTTCCTGCACATGCCCATCCGCTGAAAGAATAAACATCTTGTTGGGGTCCGAGGCGCGGGCGGTGCGCGGCCAGCCCTTGGCGCCTGGCGTTTCCAGCCGCCACAGATTGGGTTCGTTCACTTCGTGTTCAAGCAGAGCTTCCATCAGTCTATCCTCATTCTTTGCAATTAGGGGTGCAGGCTATTTGCTAACGCGCCAATGCACCAAAGTATAGGGCATTTTGGAGCCTGCATGATGTTCGAACACGGCGTCCAGCTTGGAGCCGATTTTAATCTCCTGACGCGGGTCGCCCAGCAGATTGCCGATCATGCGGATGTTGCCGGCATGCGGCAATTCGACGAGCACGACGATATAGGGGCCATGCTCCTTGAGGGCCGGATGCACCGGGTGCCAGGCGCGCTCCCAGCTGTAAATGACGCCGTTTGGGGCCACTTCCTCCCAGCCAATATCAAAGGAATGGCATTTATGGCATAACCATTCCGGACCCCACTGAAAGGTTTTACAGGCCTTGCAGCGCTGCACGATCAGCTTGTTACCCTGCACGCCTTCCCAATAGGGTTTGTCGAGACCATCGGGGGCGGGGGCGGGGGCGGGCAGTCCTTCCGGCAGATAAAATTGCGATGCGCTCATCAGAGTGTCTCCAGGCTGCCGAAAATAGCGCTGCTTGCAGGTGTCACCATCGGGCCGGACGTGATCATGGACACTTTCGCATTCTTTACCTGATTAGACGAATCGCCACGAATTTGCCGCACCGCCTCGGTGATCAGTTCCAGCCCATGCATATAGCATTCAGCCAGATTGCCGCCGCTTGTGTTCAGCGGCAGCTTTCCGCCCTGTGCGATCAGATTATCATAGGTCAGAAAACTGTTGGCTTCCTCGTGGCTGCAAAAGCCATGCTCAATGATAGACATGACCACGCCGCCGGTAAAGTTTTCGTAGCTTTGCAGCGCATCCACGTCTTTTGGTTTGACACCCGCCATCTCATACAGGCGCGGTGCAATGCCAGTGAAGCTCGAGGTCGCATAAAGCGGCGCATTGTGACACGGCGCACCATTGCGGTATTCCGAACCCGCCACCGCGCCCAGAACATAGGCGGGTTTGTTTTTCATGTCCTTGGCGCGTTCGGCGGAAACGATAATCAGCGCCGCTGCGCCGTCATTTTCCATGCAGCAGTCATAAAGCTGATAGGGCTCCACAATCCAGCGCGCGTCGTCGTAGGCCTCAGACGTCAGTGGCCGGCCATACATGACCGCGCGGGGATTATTTTGTGCATGATGATAGGCGGCAAGCGACACTGCTTTATAGGTGTCGCGGCTGACCCCTGTCTCATGCAAATGCCGTGTACAGCGCATGGCGAACATCTGCGCAGCAGACAAAACCCCGTAGGGAAGCGAATAGGCCGCATCGCCGGAGATGGCGGCCATCTTTGGCCCCTGGCCAAAGCGGCCAAACTGCCCCTGTGCCAGGGCGCGAAATACAACCACGCAGTCAGCAACACCGGTTGCGACGGCTGCGGCGGCACTGGCCACCGCCCCTGAGCCGTGGCCGCCGCCGCCGCCCCATTGCATGTTGGAGAATTTCAGTTCGCGAATGCCAAGGGCAGCCGCGATGCGCGAAGGATCATTGCGATCATTGCTGTAGGAGGCAAAGCCGTCAACATCGCGCGCGTCGATGCCGGCGTCTTGGCAGGCCGCGAGGATCGCTTTCACCGCCAGCACAAATTCTGAATCCGGCGAGCCGCTGCGCTTGTAATAGGTAGTCTCGCCGACGCCAACAACGGCGGTTTTTCCTCTTAATGTGCGGTTTGTCATGCGTTCTCCCAGCCTTTTCCTTGCCGTTTACCTATGGCGTGTCTGCCCCTGTTACGGCTACTATAATTCATCTCGATCCCGTGGCGCAAACCATTACACTAGATTAACTGAAATGCTACAGTCGCGCCACAATGCAACATCGGAGGGAACCATGCAGGCCCACGGATTAACCCAAACATTGGCCGCCCAGGCGGCGGCCTATCGTTATGACAGCCTGCCGGATGAGGCGGCGGTCATGGCCAAACAGTGCCTGCTGGATTTTCTGGGGGTTACTTTCGCAGGCGCAAACGAGCCGTTAACCAGGATTTTGCATGAGGAGGCGCTGGCCGAAGGCGGCAACCCGCAGGCCAGCCTGATCGGCCTGCCGGGCAAGGTGACGGCCACGCAGGCGGCGCTGATCAATGGCTCGGCCTCGCATGCGCTGGATTATGACGATGTGCAACTGTTCCTGATGGGGCACCCGACCGTGCCGGTGGCGCCCGTGGTGTTTGCGCTGGCCGAACAATATGGTAAATCCGGCCGCGAAGTGATCGAAGCCTTTGTGGCGGGCTATGAAACCGAATGCCGGATCGGCGCCGGGGTGTCGCCCGGCCATTACGCCTCGGGTTGGCACGCGACGGCGACGCTGGGATGTTTCGGCGCGGCGGCAGGTGCGGCCAACCTGCTGAAACTGGATGCGGACACGACCGCCATGGCGCTGGGCATTGCAGGCACCCAGGCGTCGGGTTTCAAAAGCATGTTCGGCACCATGTGCAAGCCGTTTCATGCGGGTCATGCGGCGATGAGCGGGCTGATCGCCGCGCGGCTGGCGGCGCGCGGTTTTACCAGCCGGCCCGACGTGCTGGAGGTCGAGCAGGGCTTTGCTGAAACCCAGACCAAGGGCCTGAAACCCGAGGCAGCCCTTGAGGCGCCATGGGGCGGCAGCCATATCCGCAATACATTGTTCAAATATCACGCCGCCTGCTACCTCACCCATTCCAGTCTGGAGGCTGCCCACGGGCTGCGCCGCCAGCATGATATTGCCGCCGACAAGATCAAGGCGGTGCGGATGCTGGTCGACAAGGGACATTTGCGGGTGTGCAATATTCCTTCTCCCGTCACAGGACTGGAAACCAAGTTTAGTCTGCGGGCGTGCGCCGCCTTTGCGCTTACGGGGCTGGACACGGCCGGCATCGATACATTCAGCGATGAAAACGCCAACCGGCCCGATGTGGTTGCGCTTCGCGACAGGGTGACGGTCGAGGTGCACAACAAGCCCGACCCGCAGGAAAGCGAGGTCATTATCGACATGACCGATGGCCGCAGCTTTTCCATGACAGCCAATGTCGGGCTTCCGGCACGCGATCTGGATGCGCAATGGGGCAAACTGACCAACAAGTTTCACATCATCGCGGAACCGGTGGTTGGAAAAAAGCGCGCGCACGAGATTGCGGACGCCATCCAAAATCTTGATACGCTGAAAAATTTCGCCGATCTCGGGCCGCTGCTGCGGGCGGGATAATTCCGGGGAGAGAAACGAAATGCTGGCTGGCCCGTTAGCGCTGATAGCCGCGTCGCTCTTCGCGGGTGCTGCGGTATATATCAATGTTGCAGAACAGCCCGCGCGGCTTCTGCTGGATGACCGCGCCTTGCTGGCGGAATGGAAGCCAAGTTATCAGCGTGGTTTCGCTATGCAGGCCTCCCTCGCGGTTATTTCGGGTGTGTTGGGGCTACTCGCATGGTGGTCGGCAAATGATTGGCGGTGGGCCGCAGGCGCGGTCATGATACTTGCAAACTGGCCGTATACCTTGCTTGGCATTATGCCGACGAACCACAAGTTGCAGGCCATTCCCCTTGAGAACGCGGATGCCGCATCGCGCGCGCTCATTGTAAAATGGGAATATCTGCACGCGGTTCGAAGCGGTCTTGGCATCACGGCAACGCTGGCTTATCTGTGGGCGCTGAATTGAGACATGGGACAGATTTAAGGATTAAACAGGCTGTGGTTCAAATAGCTCAAAAGCAAAGCAGGGGGATATAATGCCGGAAACCATACCAGCGCGGGCGCGGCTGATCCCGAAAGGCAATCATTACGCAGTCTTTGAGGTAGGCCAGGTCTTTGAACATCATTGGGGGCGGACCATTAACGCCGGCGACAATTCACTGTTCACGACGCTGACGCTTTCCTACAACCCGCTTTATTTCAATGTTGAATATGCAAAGGCGCATGGCCATCCGGGCATTGTCGTCAACCCGCTGCTGGTGTTTAACACGGTGTTTGGACTGACGGTGGAGGATTTGAGCGAGGGCGGCGGCCCTTTTCTGGGCGTGGACGCGATGACGCATCACCGCGTGGTGTATGAAGGCGATACAGTGAGCGCGCGCTCCACCGTCAAGGACAAGCGGATTTCAGAAAAGATGAAAGGCTTTGGCATTGTCACCTGGCATACCGAGGGTTTCAACCAGCGCAACGAACTGGTGATCGACTTTCACCGGACGAATTTGGTGAGGATCAGAACATGAGCACGACCGACAAGGTGGCCGAAACATTCGGCGAAGCCTGGGACATTAATCCCGATGCTGGCGAGGGCTACATCACCGATGAACGGCGGCTGATCAGGGACAGCGCCCGCGCCTTCACCATGAAAGAAGTGCTGCCCGTCGCCAATCAGCTGGATCCCGTGCAGGGCAAAATCCCCATGGATCTGCGTAACAAGATGGCCGAGATGGGTTATTTCGGCATCACCATTCCCGCGCGTTATGGCGGTATGGGGCTGGGCTGTTTTGAATATTGCCTGGTGGCGGAGGAACTGGCGCGCGGCTGGATGAGCGTCGCCAGCATTATCGCGCGCGGTAACGGGCTGATCGGATCGCGCGGCATGAGCGAGGAACAGTTGCAGGACCGTTTGCCAAGGGTGGCGCGCGGTGAATGGCTGGGCGCATTCTCCATGTCCGAACCGGGGGCGGGTTCCGATATCGCGGCGCTGACCTGCCGGGCCGTGCGGGACGGCGATGAATGGGTGATCACCGGGAATAAATACTGGTGCACCTTCGCCGATGACGCCGATTATATTTATGTGGTGGCGCGCACCGAAGCGATGGACGCCAAAGCGCGGCACAAAGGCATTTCTGGTTTTATCGTTGAAAAACCGCGCGGGGAATTGCCCAAAGGATGCAAGGGATCGGTCATTCCCAAGATCGGCTATTTTGGCTGGAATACGTTCGAGCTGGCCTTTGACGGCTGCCGGGTGCCGCTGAGTGCGCAGGTCGGCGGCGAAAAGGGCGGCGGCAATGCGTTCTACCAGATCGCGTCGGGCCTGGAACGGGCGCGGGCGCATACGGCGGCGCGCGCCATCGGCCTGGCGCAGGGGGCGCTGGAAGATGCCATGGATTATGCCAGACAGCGGGTGCAGTTCGGCAAGCAGATCGGCGATTTTCAGGCGATCCGTTTCAAGATCGCCAAGATGGCGACCGACATCGAGGCGGCGCGGCAGCTGATGTATTTCGTCTGCCACCAGATCGACACCGGCAAGAGATGCGACCGCGAGGCCGCGATGGTCAAATATTTCGCATCCGAAATGTCGGAGCGGGTGACCAGCGAGGCGCTGCAGATTTTCGGCGGCGCAGGCTACACCAAACTGAATGCCGTCGAGCGCTACTGGCGCGACGCCCGGCTGACCAAAATATTTGAAGGCACGTCCGAAATACAGTTGCGGATCATTTCCGACAGTCTGATGGGCCGGGGGAAAAGCTGAACATGGCCATCACCGGATCGGACAATTACTATGAGGACTTCACCGTAGGCGACGCGTATAAACACGCCCGCGGCAAGACCATCATGGAATATGACAATGTCGGCACCACCTTGCAGGTGATGAACACCGCAGAGGGCCATTTCAATGAAGATCTGATGTCGAAATCCGGGGCCATTTTTCCGCACCGGGTGAATTTTGGCGGCGTCACTATCGCCACCATTGTAGGTCTGACCATGCAGGACACCGGCGAAAATGCGCTGCGTGAAATCGGCATGGACAAGATCAGGCTGAAGGGGCCGGTGTTTCACGGCGATACGCTCTATGCGTATACGGAAGTTCTGGGTAAGGATGATAGCGGTGAGACAAATGCAGGGATCGTGCATTTCAGGCATTATGGCTATAATCAGGATGGCAAGGAGGTGTTCGAGGGCGAACGCCGCGTGCTGATCAAGAAACGCGGCGTGAAATGATCGAAGCCCCGGTCCGCAACGGCGCGCTGAAAGGCCTCAAGGTCATTGATCTGACCATGATGCTGGCGGGGCCGTTCGCCACCATGCTGCTGGGCGATCAGGGCGCCACCATCATCAAGATTGAGCCTCTGGACGGCGATATGACCCGTACGGTCAATCTGGCCAGCGGTTCAGGTATGCCCTATGGCGGATATTATCAGAGCATCAACCGCAATAAACTGTCCATGACGGTCGATCTGAAATCAGAGGCGGGGAAAGACGTGCTGCGCCGTCTGGTGCGCGACGCCGATGTGCTGGTCGAAAATTACCGGGTAGGGGTGATGGACCGGCTGGGGCTTTCCTATGAAAGTCTGGCTAAAATCAACCCGCGCCTGGTGTATGCGGCGGTGCGCGGCTTTGGCGACCCGCGCACGGGGAAAAGTCCGTATGCGGACTGGCCGGCCTTTGACGTGATCGCCCAGGCGATGGGCGGCATCATGGGCATCACCGGGCCGGATGCGAATACGCCTCTGAAAATTGGCCCCGGGGTGGGCGACATTGTTCCCGCCATGATGCTGACGATCGGCATCCTGTCGGCGGTGCGGCATGCCTCAGGCACCGGCCAGGGGCAGTTTGTCGATGTCAGCATGTATGACGCGGTGCTCGCGCTGTGCGAACGCATTGTGTATCAGCATAGTTACGACGGCGCAGTGCCGGGGCCGGAGGGAAATTCGCATCCGCTGCTGTGCCCGTTTGGCCTGTTTCCGGCGCGGGACGGGTGGGTGTCGGTCGCCTGCCCGCGCGACCATTTCTGGGTCATTCTGACCGAGGCGATGGGCCGGCCGGACCTGGGCGCGGACGAACGCTATGCCCTCAATGCGGCGCGCTCTGCCCGCAACAACGAAGTGGTGGGGATGGTCAGTGACTGGACCCGGACGCTGACCAAACATCAACTGGCGGAATGTCTGGGCGGTAAAATACCGTTCGGGCCGGTCAATAATGTAGCTGACATTTTTGCCGATCCGCATACCGCCGTGCGCGAAATGCTGCCCGAGGTCGAGCAGCCGGGCAGGGGGACGGTCCGCATTGCGGGCACCCCCATCCGCATGACCCGGACCCAGGGCGGCGTGGCCCGGCGCGGCGCGTTGCTGGGCGAGGACACAGATAAGATATTGCGCGGCGCGGGATATTCTGCGGAAGAAATAGAGGCGCTGCGCACCGCAAATGCTATCGGATAAATCAGATCAGGGAGAAGATCATGGCCCATCATAACAAACGTCCCAAACGCGCGCGGCGCTGCCAGTTGTCGGTGCCCGGCAGCAGCGAGAAAATGATGGTCAAGGCGATTGGTCTCGCGGACATCGATCATGTGTTTCTCGATCTGGAGGATGCGGTCGCGCCCAGCGCCAAGCCCGGCGCGCGCGGGCTGATCGCCGATGCGTTGAACAATCTCAACTGGGGCAAGAAGGTGCGCTGTGTGCGCGTCAATGATTGCGCCACCGAATGGTGCCACGACGACATTATCGAAGTGGTCACCAAGGCCGGTCGCAATCTGGACACGATCATGCTGACCAAGGCCAAGAGCGCGCATGATCTGACCTTTGTTGACACCCTGCTGAACCAGCTTGAGAAAAAGCTTGGCCTGCCCGAAGGCCGCATCGGCATCGAAGTGCTGATCGAGGAAGTCGAGGGCATGATGAATGTCGAGGAAATCGCAAAATCTACGCCGCGCCTCGAATGTCTGGTGTTTGGCATGGGCGATTATTCCGCCAGCCAGGGCATTGACGTGCGCCATATTGGCGGCGACAGCGCCTATCCCGGCGACATCTGGCATTATGCGCGGTTCAAGATGACCATTGCGGCGCGCTCCAACGGGCTGGACCCGGTGGACGGCCCCTTCGCTAATTTCAGAGATCCCGATGGCTACCGGCGTGAAGCGGAACGCGCATCGATTCTGGGCATGGTCGGCAAATGGGCGATCCATCCAAGCCAGGTGGAAATCGCGCAGGCCGTATTCTCCCCCGACCCGAAGGAGGTGGTGCGTGCCCGCCAGCTTGCCAAAGCCTATGCAGAGGCCGTGGCGCGGGGTGAGGGCGCGGTGCAGTATGAGGGCATGATGATCGACGCCGCCTCGGTGCGCATCGTGCAGAACACCATCGACAAGGCCGATCTGTACGGGATGTGACAGGGTAGGGTGGTCTTTATTTTTGTTTTTTCAAGCCCCCACCCCGGCCCTCCCCACGAGGGGGAGGGAGAAGATCAGAATTCGGTGGTAAAGCCACTCCCCTTTGATGGGGACGGGTTTGGGGTGGGGTGGGAGAAAACCACATGGCAGCCTCATTTAGAATGGAAGTTTTTTTAAGGTGCACATCTACATTGATGGCGATGCCTGTCCGGTCAAGCAGGAGGCGCTGAGGGTCGCCGCCCGCCACGCGCTACAGGTCGTGCTGGTCAGCAATCAGTGGCTGCGCGGCGTGGACGCGCCACTTGTGCGCCAGCATGTCGCACCCAACACGCCGGACGCCGCCGATGACTGGATCGTGGAGCAGATCGGACCGGGCGACATCTGCGTGACTGCCGACATACCCTTGGCGGCGCGGGTCATCAAAAAGGGTGCGGCCTGCATTGGCATGAACGGCAAGCCTTTTACCGAGGCTGGTATCGGCGCGGTGCTCGCCACCCGCAACCTGCTGACCCAGTTGCGTGAGCAGGGCGCCATCAACAGCCAGAGCGCGGGCTTTGGCAGGCGCGAGCGCTCAAACTTCCTCAACGGTTTCGAGCAGATGATTCAAGCGGTGAAGCGGAAGGGGTAGAGGATACGAAAGACATTATCGGGCTTTACAGGTTGGCTGGCAAAACCTGCACTTGCGACCCTTCCATTGTTCTAGTAATGTTCTCCCTATTTATGAAGGGGGTGACCTTATGCCTACCAGATTACATTTGAACATAGCCTAAGGCGTTGTCGAAGTCGAAGGTGACGAGGCTTTGGTGCGTCAAGTCTACGATGACTTCAAGAATGGGCTGCTCGGAAATGGGAAGCGAAATTTAGCGAGCGATGCCAAGGCGGACAAGAATGAAAGCACAACTAGAGGGCATAAAAAGAGTCGACGCCCGCGCCGTGCCCCTAAATCTGAAGATACAGTAAAGCCGAAGAGTGAATACACTCCTTCATTTAATAAGAATCTCGATTTGGCAAAGCTTGAAAACTTCTATGACAGGTGCCTACCAAAGAACCATTCCGAAAAAATCCTCATTTTCTCTGTCTTCTTGCGGGATGAGTTGAAAATTGATCCGTGCACGGCTAATGATATTTATACCTGCTATAATAATCTCAAGTTGAAAGACAAGCGCCCTACTGCGTTTGTTTAAGCTCTACGCGATGCAAACCATAAACTGAAACTGATAGATTACGTTTCGCCCAATGAGATCAAAATTCCCATCTCCGGCGAAAACCATTTCGAACATAAACTGACCAAGGTGAAGGCAGCTTGACCGATCAGGTGAACAGATTCTACCGAGCGATAAAGCTTGTGGATGAGATGGGTAATGAAGGGCTTATTGACATGTTCGTGTACCATCTGACGGTTGAGGCCGGACAAGATGGTGCAACGGCATCAGATGTGAATACCTGCTTTATTAGTTGTGATCTTAACGCCCCAGCATCGATCGCAGCCTACCTGTCTAGGAATTCGAAAGGAGCGAAATCGAAGTTCGTGAAGGCGGTGAAGGGGTATAGGCTACAGCGGTATTACCGCGAACTACTTTCCGAACAATTAGGTGCTGAGCGCGCAGTGGTTGATGCAAGCGCTGAGTTACGTGCACTTGAGCGCGAATTCCCCGAAGGCCTCAAAAAGGAGTTTCTTAAGGAGGCGCTCGATTGCTTCGAGACTGGGGCAAATCGTGCGGCTGTAGTGATGGTATGGCTTTTGACACTCGACCATTTATTTGAGTGCGTCCTTCAACACCATTTGTCTGCATTTAACTTCGCGTTGGCAAAGAACACAGACAAGCGAGTTAGTGTAAGTGTTATATCGCGGCGAGATGACTTTGGCGACATGCCCGAGAGCAGGTTCATCGAGCTCTGCCGTTCAGCAAATGTCATCTCGAATGACGTTCGTAAGATATTGGATGAGAAGCTGGGGACCAGGAATTCCTGCGCCCACCCGTCGGGTGTCGTGATAAAACGCAGCAAGGCTATCGATTTTTTTGAAGACCTTGTTACGAATGTAATCCAAAAGTATCCGATTTGATCTAACCATGTTCGCGGATGCCCAGCTCAATAGTTAAGGTAAATTGGAGCATTCCGTTAGCAATGATTCCAAACGCGAGCGCTCCAACTTCCTCAACGGTTTCGAGCAGATGATTCAGGCCGTGCGAAGGAAGGGATAGCCTCACCCTGCCTTGCGCGCGGGCTTTGACGGTGGGAGCTGCTCCATGCTTTGGGCGGGGCGGCCGCGCATCAGATCGGCATTCAGACGGAACGGGTTGCCGGTGATGCCCAGCCGCAGGCGGTATACGCCCACGCCCTCCATGACGCGCTGCACATAGCTGCGTGTCTCGCTGAACGGGATGCTTTCGATCCAGTCGATCATATCGGTGCTGGATTTAAGCGGATGCCCGTTTTCCCCTGCCCATCTAGATACGCGGCTGCCGCCCGCATTATAAGCCGCCAGCGCCATGACATAGGACCCGTCATAATTGCCCAGCATATGGTCAAGATAGGCCGTGCCCAGCCGCAGATTATACACCGGGTCCGTCAACCGTTGCGGCGAATAGGGTATTTTGAGCGTGCGTGCGACGCCCTGCGCGGTGGACGGCATCAATTGCATCAGCCCCTGCGCGCCAGCCGGGCTGACGGCCCTGATGTTGAAACCGCTTTCCTGCTTCGCCAGCGCCAATATCAGGGCGATTTCCGGGCCGTTGCGCCAGGTGATGTCGGAAGGCAGGCTGAGCACCGGATAGCCTTCCTCAAACAGCCACACTGCGTCGCGCCCGGCCATTTTGGCGGCCAGCACCCCAAAATCCCTGCGCTGCAGGGCTGTGGCGAACGCGCCCGCCAGACGATAATCCTGTGCCTTGCTGGCCTGGCTGAGCAGCGCCAGAAAAAACTGCCGCGCCAGTGTGTACTTGTTTACAGACAAAAGGAGTTGCGTCGCCCTGGCCAATTCCTGCTGCGCATAAGTGTTCAGTTCCTTCTGCGACGGCCGCTGGGTATTGTCGAACGACGCCTTCACGAACGTTCCGCCATTCCACTCTGCGGCAAGCTGCCCGTAAAAACTGACCGGGTAGCGCGCCGCTTCGCCATACCAGAATTTGGTGGCTTTCCTGTCCCCCCGGTCTTCGGCTGCCCGTGCCGCCCAATAGGCCCCGCGGCTGCGGCTGACGGGGGATTTCACGGCATTGTAAAGCCGGGTAAAGTGCTGCAGCGCGACGCCGGGCTGCCTGAGAAATCTGAGCGCTATCCAGCCGGAAAGCCACTCGGCCTCGGCAAACGAGGCTGCTTCCTCCGGAAGCTGGTAATTATGGGTGGCGGCGACAGCATAGGCGGTCTTGTAATCATTTTTCGACAGCGCCAGCCGCGCCAGTTCTTCCTGATGACTCCACCATATATCGTCAATGGGGGATTGCGGGGGCCGCAGGCTGCTCGCGGCGTTATGCGCCAGTTCCAGCGCCAGATCCGGTTTGCCGTTATTCAGCCGCCAGCGCACCCGTTCATAAAACAGTCCAGCATCGGCCCGCAACGTATTGGGAACACGCGATAAGGCCACTTCGACATCGGGGGCGCGATAGCGCAGCGCCAGACGCGCCTTGCTCAGCATTTCCTGATCGTGCCCGACCAGCTTGAACATGCGCACCGCCGCATCGCGCTGACCCCGCCATAACAGGCCGTCGAATCGCGCGATATGATCCAGCCGGTCGAGTTCGTGGCCATATTTATCTAGAATTTGCCGCTCGATGTCCGTCTCGAAGCCGCCGTTTCGCCACAGTTCGCGCAGGATACGCAGACCCGATTTGTGGTCATTCGCCTCCATGAACGTGTCTGCCGCCAGAAATTTGCCTTTGGCGGTATAGGGCGGATAGCGGCGGAACCATTCCTCGCGTTCCCACAGCGGCATGGATGCGAGGAAACTGTGTTCGGCCCGCACGATCATTTGCTTGCGCTCCGGCCATGCCGGATTGGCGATCAGAAAGCTGGCGATTTCGGCAAAGCTGGGGCTGCTGCGCGGCGAGTTCAGATACAGATAGTCAGCGAGTTTCCGGGCTACTGGATCACCGCTTTGTCCGGCTAGTTTACGCGCATATTGCCAGCTTGCGCTGTCGGTGGCGCCAATGGCCCGCGCGGCCAGGCTGTCACGTTTAGCCGCGTCGCTGGCCGGGCTGGACAGCGGGACTATCGCGGCTACCGTTAGGGAAACGGAAAGTAACAAGCGCCGGAGAGCCCGGCGTGAAAAAATGTCAGACGGCATATCGAATCTCTAAATCACAATGATTCTGACCATAGGCGGCGAAATATAAGCAGCCAAGCCTTATGGAGCAGTTAAACTTTTCCGGCGTGGATTCCCCGGCCCGAACGGCGCGCTTGCCACCACATATCAGTATGCTAGTTTCACACTAATTTCTTAACTTCAAGCCGCAGGCGGCCCATGCCCACTTCCAGGCCCAGATTTTTTGGCTCCATACCAGCGCTTATTACGCCATTCCACAACGGCAAGGTGGACGAGAAGGCGTTTCAGGCCCTGGTTGAATGGCAGATTGCCCAGGGGTCGCATGGTCTTGTTCCCTGCGGCACCACGGGCGAATCACCGACGCTGGATCATGACGAGCATAAACGCGTCGTGGAATTATGCATTGAGGCGGCGGCGGGAAGGGTGCCAGTGATCGCGGGCACCGGATCAAATTCAACGGTCGAGGCCATCGCTTTGACCGTGCATGCAAGGCAGGCGGGTGCGGATGGGGCGCTGGTGGTGGTGCCCTATTATAACAAGCCGACCCAGGAGGGCATGTACCAGCATTACAAGGCGCTGAACGACGCGGCCAGCATCCCGATTATTATATACAATATTCCCGGGCGGACCGGCGTCAACATGACGGTCGAGACGATGGCGCGGCTGGCCAAATTGCCCAATATTGCCGGCGTGAAGGATGCGGCCAATGATATTACGCGCACCTCCCTGCAGCGCATGGCCATTGGCCCCGATTTCATCCAGCTTTCCGGCGATGATGGCAATGCGCTGGGCCAGGCGGCGCATGGAGGGCATGGCTGCATTTCCGTCACCGCGAATGTGGCCCCGGCAGAAGTGGCGGCGTTCCAGAACGCGCTGCTGGCGGGAGATTTCAAAACCGCGCTGCAGTGGCAGGACCGGTTGATGCCGCTGCATGACGCACTGTTTGTGGAAACCAGCCCTGGCCCCGTCAAATATGCGGCCAGCCTTCGCGGGCTGTGCAGCCCTGAATTACGGTTGCCGATGGCGCCGGTTTCCGCCGCGACCCAGAAGACGGTGAGCGCGGCCATGGACGGGCTTGGCCTGCTCAACCGGCCGCTGGCGGCGAGCGGCGCCTGAGAAACCATATATAAACAATGGCAGGCAAGAACAAAGCCGCCAGGAAACCCGTCAAGAAATCAGACTCTGGCCGGTTGCTGGCCGATAATCGCAAGGCGCGTTACAATTACGAAATCGGCGAGACGGTCGAGGCTGGAATCATGCTTATGGGATCCGAGGTCAAATCATTGCGCGCCGGGCGTGCGAATATAGCGGAATCCTACGCCAGCAACGAAGGCGATGAGTTGTGGCTCATCAACGCGTACATTCCGCCCTATGACCCGGCGGGGCGCTATAACAGCCACGACCCGCGCCGCAAACGAAAACTGCTTTTGCATCGAAAGCAGATTGCACGTCTCTCGGGGCTGCGCAAACAGCAGGGGGTGACACTTATTCCGCTGCGGCTTTATTTCAATGATCGCGGCCTTGCGAAACTGGTGATCTCGCTGGCCAGCGGCAAGAAACAGCATGACAAGCGCCAGACGGAAAAGGATCGTGACTGGAAACGCGAACAGGGCCGTCTGATGCGCGAAAAGGGTTAATCGGCGCTCTGATGCAGAGAGGCCGCAAGACAATCCCGGATGTTTTCAAAGACAGCGTCAAACATCTCCGGCGTCAGGCGGCGGGTGTTGGTATTATAACGTGAACAATGATAGCTGCTGATCAGCACAGGGCCATCCGGCAGGGTATGGTGTGCACCATGCGCGAATCTGGCGCGCGACGGACGCAGGCCCAATACCGACGCGGTGCTGTCGTGTGCGATTTTGCCGAGAGCCAGAATGACCTTCAGCCGTGGCATAAGACGGATTGTTGCGTCCAGATGTCTGCGGCAGGTCATAATCTCGGTGCGATCCGGCTTATTTTGTGGCGGCACGCAGCGCACCGAATTAGTGATCATGCAATCCACGAGCTGTAATCCGTCCTGGGCGCTCGCACCGTACTGGCCCGTGCTGAAACCATGCGCCGCCAACGTCGCGTACAGAAGATCCCCCGCATAATCGCCTGTGAACGGCCTGCCTGTCCGGTTTGCGCCCTGCAGGCCGGGGGCCAGGCCCACAATCAGCAATCGGGCGTTCTGGTCTCCAAAGGAAGGCACCGGACGGTTAAACCAGCCGGGATACGCCTGCCGGTTTCTCTGACGCATGGTAGCCAGACGCGGGCATAGTTGGCAGTCGCTGGCTGGCTCCGACAGCATGGCTGTCAATAGGCGATGCCCGTCTTACGGGTTGTCACCATCTTCATAGTCATCGTCATCATAATCATCGTCCTCGAAATCCTCCTCAACAGCGGCCATGGCCGGAGCCGTGTCAAGGCGGCGGGTGCCGCCCATCATGGGCGAGGCATCGCGAAAATCATCATGGCGGCGGGTTG
Organism: Alphaproteobacteria bacterium; assembly: GCA_009693835.1. Lineage (GTDB taxonomy): Bacteria > Pseudomonadota > Alphaproteobacteria > UBA11222 > UBA11222 > UBA11222. The sequence goes on along the minus strand of SHWM01000028.1, from coordinate 4,539 downwards.
GTTTTACCGCGCTGTCGCGTGAAATGGAGGGGACAATGTCCATCAATTCTATGAACCGGTCGCATTGCCGGCGCAGCTCGTCGGCGATCATGGGCGGGTTGGATTTTACAGTGGACACCACTGTCACGCGCAGACCCTTGCGCTGGATCGCTTCCACCAGACGGCGAAAATCCCCGTCGCCGGAAAAAATGATCACATGGTCCAGATGCTCGGCCATCTCCATGACATCGATGGCCAGTTCAATGTCCATATTGCCTTTGATTTTTTTTCGGCCAAAGGCGTCGGTAAATTCCTTGGTTGGCTTTGTCACCATGGTGTAGCCATTATAGTCGAGCCAATCGACCAGGGGCCGTATAGGGGAATATTCCTGATCCTCTATGAGAGCGGTATAGTAAAACGCCCTTACAAACATACTATTTTCAGAAAAATGATCCAGTAATCGCTTATAATCTACATCAAAGTTAAGCGCCCGCGCCGCAGCATACAGATTTGATCCATCAATAAAGAGAGCGACGCGCTCATTTGGATAAAATTTCATAAAATAACCTTTTTAATTAACTATATGAAAATGGGCTTATTTCCTTGGATCGCATACTGCTCACAAGATACTATATCTGCAGGTGTAACAGGATGATCCGGCTTGATCACGAGGCAGATACTTGACTGCGCTGGGTATAGGGATCAACAGGCCTAGACCATGTTAGGATCAGATGGAATCGCCCATGGCGATCCCGTCTGATCCGTAAAACATGGTCTATATGATGATTTAGAGCAATTCCTTTTTAGATTGAACCAGCTGATTCAATCTAAAAAGGAATCGCTCCAGACCCGGTTACGTTTATTGAAGCAATTGGTGCGATTAAGGGCAACCCTATACAGCCAGCCTAGGCATAATACATTACACTGCTGCTGAGTAGTAAAATATAAGGCCGCCCATGATACTGATCGCAATAGGGGGGAATTTGCCAAGCCGGTTTGGCCCGCCCCTGGTGGGACTACCCCAGGCGCTGGAGATAGTGGCGTCGAAAGACGTGGAGATCCTCCAATGTTCTCCATGGTACGGCGCCTATGCAGTGCCTCCCTCGGAACAGCCGGATTTCGTGAATGCCGTGGCGCGGGTCGTTACCGCCATGCCTCCGGTGGAATTATTGCGGCGCCTTCAGACAGTTGAGCTTGAATTTGGACGGGTCAGGGGGCGGCCGAATGCGGCGCGGTCGCTGGACCTTGACCTGCTGGCCTATGACGAGGTCCGCCTTAATGATGACGTGCAAACCCCGCATCCCCGGCTGCATCTGCGCGCTTTTGTGCTGGCCCCGCTCTGTGATATCGCCCCGCATTGGCGGCACCCGGTATTAAATCAGACGGCGTCAGAGCTTTTTGCAGCCCTGCCGCCGCCCCACGGCGTGTGGCGGCTAAGCTCATAATATAATTAATTTAATTCAGAAAACCTTAACCTTCCGAGATCAAGTCTGCAATATCGCCCGGGATACGGGCGGACGGCGTATTCTATTGCGCGGCAACCTATAAATGACTAGATAGAGACCATATATTCCTGAACTTGTCACATCCGGAGGCCAGAGCATGGCGCGCGTTACTATCGAAGACTGCGTCGACAAGATACCCAACCGGTTCGAGCTGGTATTGCTCGCTGGTCAGCGCGCCCGCGCGATTTCGTCCGGGGCCTCGATTACCGTCGACCGCGATAATGACAAAAACCCCGTCGTGTCGCTGCGCGAGATTGCCGAAGAAACCGTGCAGCCACAAAAGTTACGCGATGATTTGCTTGCCAGCCTGCAGCGGTACAGCCGCAGCGAAGAGGCGGAGGAGGGCGGTCTGCCTCTGCTGGCGGGTTCAGAAAATGACGAGGCGGTGGATAATATGAGCGAGGAGGATCTGCTTCGCGCGATGCGCAATGAAGCAGATGGCGGAAGTGCAGCATCAGGTGGCGGCAGATAGAGCCTGTGAGGACAGGCCCGAAAGCGGCATTTCCCTGCGCGCGCCGGACACGCGCACGGGCAAGGCTCGGCTGAAAGCAATTTGCGCCCTGGGACAGGATTGGGCGGGTCCATGATCCGGCAATATGAACTTGTCGATATGGTGCGCACGTATGATCCAAATCTGGATGAAACGATGCTGAACCGCGCCTATGTGTTCGCCACCAGAGCGCATGGCGAACAGAAACGCGCCTCGGGCGATCCCTACTTTTCGCATCCGGTCGAGGTGGCGGGCATTCTTGCCGGGCTGAAACTTGACACGGCGACCATTGTCACGGCTCTCCTGCATGACACCCTCGAAGATACCGACGCGACGCAGGAGGATATTCAGCAACTCTTTGGCACCGAAGTGGCGGTGCTGGTGGAAGGCGTCACTAAACTTTCCAAGATTTCCTTTACGTCGGCGCAAAGCGAACAGGCCGAAAATTTCCGCAAACTGCTGCTCGCCATGTCGGTCGATATTCGCGTCCTGCTGGTGAAACTGGCGGACCGGCTGCACAATATGCGGACATTGCAATATATCAAAAATCCTGAAAAACGCTCCCGCATCGCCGTTGAAACAATGGAAATCTATGCGCCGCTGGCTGGGCGTATCGGCATGCAGGAAATGCTGGAGGAGTTGCAGGATTTATCCTTTGCGGAACTGAATAAGGAAGCCAGGGATTCGGTGCTCACACGCCGTGATTTCCTGCGTCAGCGCACCGGCGAGAGCACCGCCCGCATTGCGGCGCTTCTCAAGGATACCCTGGCGGAGAAGGGCATTTCAGCAACCGTTTCGGGACGCGAAAAGCGGCCCTACTCAATCTGGAACAAAATGCATCGCAAGGCGATTTCCTTTGAGCAGCTATCGGATATTTTCGGGTTCCGCGTGATCGTTGGCTCCCTGGACGAATGTTACCGTGCGCTGGGCGTCATTCATCAGACCTGGCCGGTCATGCCTGGCCTGTTCAAGGATTTCATTTCGATTCCAAAACGCAACAATTATCAGTCTATCCACACCACCGTGATTGGTCCGGACCGTCAGCGCGTGGAAATCCAGATCCGCACCGCCGAGATGCATGAGGTGGCGGAATATGGCGTGGCGGCGCACTGGCAGTACAAGCAGGGGGTCGCCCCCAATACCGCGGGGTTGCTGCAGGACCCCTATAGCTGGCTGCGCGAACTGGTGGATATGATCGAGGAGGGCGACAGCCCCGAACAGTTTCTCGAATATACCAAACTCAATCTGTTTATAGATCAGGTGTTCTGCTTTACGCCTGCGGGTGATCTGATTGCATTGCCCCGCGGCGCCACCCCGATTGATTTCGCCTATGCGGTGCACACCGAAGTGGGCGACAGTTGTGTGGGCTGCCGCATCAACGGACGCGCGATGCCGTTGCAGACAGGACTGCAGAACGGCGACCAGGTCGAAATCATCCGTTCCCAGGCGCAGACGCCATCGCCCGGCTGGGAAAGTGTGGCGATTACCGCCAAGGCGCGCGCCGCTGTCAGAAAATTTGTCCGCCAGAGCCAGCGCGGGGAATATATTGCGCTGGGCCGCGAAATTGCGCAAAAAGCCTTCCGAACTGAAGACTATCCCTTTTCGGAAAAAGCCATCTCGCAGGCTCTGACGCCACTGATGCTGTCCAGCGCCGAAGAGATGTTTGAAAAACTGGGCCGCGGCCTGCTGACGGGGCAGCAACTTATGGAGGCCGCATTTCCGGGCGTAAAGATGCGATCACCCCAGGTGCCCGTGGCGCTGACTGCCTTGAAGGATGGCCGCCGGTCGCGTTCGGCCGCAATACCCATCCGCGGCATGACGGCAGGCATTGCCGTGCATTATGGCGATTGCTGCCACCCCCTGCCGGGCGACCGTATTGTGGGAATTCAGACCAGCGGCGGCGGAGCGACCATCCACACCATTGATTGTGAGATTCTGGAGCAATTTGGCAATACGCCCGAACGCTGGCTTGACGTTAGCTGGGACGCCAGCGGCGATGCGCCGGACTTTTTTGTGGGCCGCATCGAAACCACTCTGTCAAACGAGCCGGGCTCGCTGTCCGTGCTATCCACCCTGATTGCCAAAAATCAGGGTAATATCAGCAATCTGAAGATTTGCGGCCGCACCCCGGATTTCTTTGACATGGAAGTGGATATTGAAGTACGCGACGTTAAACATCTGAGCAATATTATTGCCGCGCTGCGGGGATCACCCCATGTCAGCAAAGTGGAACGCACCCACGGCTAAACGGAAAAGGCCCGCAGACAGTGTTCAAGCGCCGTATCGAGCGATCACCCTTGCAAAAAGCCCGTGAAATGCTCTGGCCGTCCTCGGGTTTCAAACGCACGGTGCTGTATCTTTGGCGAAGACTGGTGCGCCTAAAGGCGTCGCCGCACAAGGTGGGGCTGGGATTTTCCATCGGCGTGTTTATATCCTTTTCGCCATTCATCGGAATCCATCTGGTCCTCTCAGGCCTGTTCGCGTGGATATTCCGGGCCAATATCGTCGCCTCGCTGCTGGGTAATTTTCTCGGCAACCCGCTAACCTATCCCTTCATCTGGGCTG
>SHWM01000113.1 GCA_009693835.1 Alphaproteobacteria bacterium | reverse complement strand
GCTTTCGAGCTGCATTCCACGGCAACCAGATTGTCCCCAACCACCACATTGCGGACGGTCATGGCCAGGCCTTTTGGGAATATCTGTTTAAGCGTCGGCAGGAATTTTTCGCTGATGGCCTTCTTGCCGATAAATGGACCAATTTTCATGGTTTGCGCGTTGACCGAATATTCCGCGCCATCCGTCAGATGCTCCACCAGGCCGGGTGAAGCCGATCCGAGATCGTGAAGAAACTGAACCGCCATTTCTGTTTTGGTCGCCATGGGTTTTCCTCCTCTGCGATGATTTATGGGGCGTTTTACATCATGCTGCCTGCCAGAATGACGCATTTCCCTGAAAATTGAAAGCGGCGTGGAGGTCCGAAGTGAGGGCCAGGCCGCTTCCTTGCGGGGCCTACCATATGGGGCAGGGAGGGTGGTAATTCAAACGGCCGGTTTCAGACGGGCAAGTTATTCCATTTTGGAATGACCAGGCCCATGGAGATGACCATCTTCACCGCTTCCTCCACGCTCATGTCCAGCACGATGATCTCGGAGCGCTGAACGAATATCAGGAAGCCCGATGTGGGGTTTGGCGTTGTGGGCACATAGACGCTGACGACCGGGTCATCGGTGCGCGCCTGCACCTCGCCCCCGGCCTCGCCTGTGATGAAGCAGATGGTCCACAGGCCCTTGCGCGGATATTCGATCAGCGCGGCCTGCCGGAAACTGGCGCCCGATGGCGTCGTGACGGTTTCCAGAATCTGCTTGGTGGCATTATAGACGCCGCGCATGATCGGCATCCGCGCCACCAGCCGCTCGCCAGAATCCAGCAATGTCTGACCGAAAAAATTGGCTGCCAGCGCTCCCAGCATCGTAAGGGCCACGACCATGATCAGCAGCCCTAAGCCCGGAAAGCTGAACCGGAAATAGGTTTCCGGATTGTAAGCGTCGGGGATCAGCGGCTTGACCGAACCGTCCACGAACGAGACAAACGCCCAGGTGACATATAGCGTCATGCCCATGGGGGCGGCGACAACGACACCGGCCAGAAAATAATTCCGTAGCCGCCACATCAGTCCGTGATGTACGGGCTTGGGCGCTCCATTGAGATCGAATCCTGTGGGGATCGGAGCGGCAGAGCCAGAATCATCATCTTTTTGCATGGCTCCATTTATGACGGCAAAATGCGTGCATGAAAAGGGCGTATATGGAGGCGGAGATGACCGCCGGTTCACCAATAACTAGATCGAGTTGACCCCGGTGAAGTACAGGCCGTTAATTTTTTTATCCCCAAGGATGGACAGCACCACAGACAGAAGCCGGGCGCGCAACGCCTCCATATCCAGATCCTCCACGCCGTCATTATCTTTTGCCATCAGATAGGCCTCGCGCAGCAGGGCGTCATTGATGCGGGGCACCTCATGTTTGATGGCCTCGGCGTCTGCTTCGGGAGGGGCCTCCAGGCTCATCATGACCACTATGTATTTTCGCACCCGGTCCTCCCGGAGGAGTGGCACCGGTAGTGGTTTCAGGGAGATCATGCTGGCTTTGGGCGCCTCCGGCGGGCCTTCGCCCTCACCGCCTTCTTCCTTGGCCTCCCCGGAATTGGCGAACGCCTGCGGGGTGGACGCAACCCCCAGACAAAGGGCCGCCAGCAGCAGAATATAGATACGGCATTTCATGCCCTAAGGCATCGCACGGGGCGTGTTAACAACCGGTTGAAGCGGTTAAAAATGCTTATAGCCGGTGCGTTTCAGATCAATCCGTGCATTTTTCCCATCCAGAAAAACAGCCTCGTTTCCAGACGTAATGCTCCCTATCCGGGTTATCGCAACGCCGGTCCGGGCGGCAAGATCCGCCATAGCCTGGCGGTTGCCCGGAGCCGTAGTCAGGAGGAGTTCATAATCATCGCCGCCGCTGATCAACGCGGTGATGTCAGCCGCCTGTTGCTCCAGTGCGGCGCGGGCGGCATCCGACAGAGGTATGGAAGCAAGCTGTATTTCCGCCCCCACACCAGACGTGTCTGTGATATGGCCGAGATCGGCAGCCAGCCCGTCCGAAATATCAATAGCCGCATGCGCCAGACCGGCGAGCGTTCCTGCCAGCACGTTTCGGGGTTGCGGCAACAGGTACCGATCCAGCAGAAACGCGTTCTTCTCTGCGCTAAGACCCGGGATATTGCCATCGCGCCGTACACGCAGCCCAAGGCCCGCATCTCCAATGGTTCCGGTCACATAAATATCATCGCCTTCCTTCGCCCCGGACCGCCGCACCATCTGGCCTTGTGGCGCCCAGCCCATGGCAGTCAGCGACAGGCATAGCGGCCCCTGCGTCGCCGTGGTGTCCCCGCCCAGCAGATTCAGGCCAAATTCCGTCTGATCGCTGGCCAGCCCCCCGGCAAAGCCGCGTAGCCACGACATGGTCACGTCCTGTGGCAGCGCAATGGTCAGAATATAGCCATGCGGGGCGGCGCCCTTGGCGGCGAGATCGGACAGATTTACCCGCATCAGCTTGCGGGCAATTTTGTCAGGGGCGTCATCGGCGAAGAAATGCACGCCGGCCACCATCATGTCCGCCGTGACAACCAGGTCCCTGCCCGGCCGGGGCGATATGATGGCGGCGTCGTCGGTTAGTCCGAAACTGCCCGGATCGGCGTTTGCGAGCGGCGCGAATATTTCCGCGATCAGCGCAAACTCGCCGGGAACCGGATCAGCTCTTTGGCTCATGTGCGCCAAAGGCCGCGGGCCGCACCAGTCTTGCGACTCGGTCCAGAACCCCGTTGGCAAAACCCGGTTCATCACCCGAGAAAAACGCATGCGCGATATCGATATATTCACTCAGCACGACCTTGACCGGAATGTCCTGGCGCGCCATCAATTCATAGGTGGCCGTGCGGATCAGCGCCCGCAGTGTCGCGTCCAGACGCGGCAGCGACCAGCCTTCGCTGACCGTTCGCGCCACAAGCGGATCGATTTCCATCTGGTGCGACACGACGCCGCGCACCAGATCGGCGAACAGTTTCTGGTCCGCCTCCAGATATTCCTCGCCATCGATTTCATGGCCAAACCGTTCGCTGATGAATTCAAGAATGACGCTGTCCACATCCGCGCCGCCCAGTTCCATCTGATAGAGCGCCTGTACGGCGGCAAGCCGGGCGGCCGAACGCCCGCTGCGTCTTGATGGCGGCTGGCCACTGGATTCTGACTTGATCGTCGGGGCGGCAGCCATCACCCAACGCCGAATTTGCGGCGCAATTCAACCATCGTCAGGCAGGCCTGTGCAAATTCACGGCCTTTATTTTTGTCATGTAGCGACGCACGCGCCACGGCCTGGGCCTCGTTTTCCACCGTCAGAATGCCATTGGCCATCGCCACACTATGTTGGAGCGCTAAATCCATCAGCCCTCGCGCCGATTCCGCGCTGATGGTTTCATAATGGGTCGTCTCGCCGCGGATCACGCAGCCCAAAGCGATATAGCCATCATAAAATGGAGTGTCATTTTCCAGCCGGCGGGCCTCTATCGCTATGCGGATAGCGCCCGGAATTTCAAATGCGCCGCTCACTTCGTACCGGTCATGGGTGGCGCCCCGACGCTCAAGTTCGGCCACGACCCCGGCAAGCAGCATGTCAGAGATGTGCTCGTAGAAGCGGGCCTCCACGATCATGATATGTACAGGACGAGCCATAAATCAGTCTTTTGGCGTGATCTGCATGACGTCGGCAATTTTCAGCCCATAGCCCTCAAGGCCGATAATATGCTTGTTCGTGGTGTTGGACAGCAGCGTCAGTTCCTTCACGCCCAGATCCACCAGAATTTGCGCGCCCACGCCGTAATCGCGCAATTCCCTGACGCCGCCCTGGCGGCCGCGCATCAGAATATCGGAGACAATGGTCGCCTTGGTGTCACGGATCAGAACAATCACGCCACGCTCCAGTTTTGAAATCAGCTCCATCGCGCCATGCAGAAGGCCGGTATGGCCGCTTTTGGCGCCCAGCAGGTCATCGAACACATTGATGGCGTGCATGCGCACCGGCACCGGGCCAGGGCCGGATATGTCGCCTTTTACCAGTGCAATATGTTCGGCATACTCCACCACATTGATATAGACATAGAGTTTGAACTGGCCGCCAAACATGGTGTCGATATCGGTTTCCACGGCGCGATGAATGATGCGGTCGTAACGGCGGCGGTAGGCGATCAGGCTGGCGATCGTCGCCACCTTCAGGCCATGCGTCTGGGCAAAGCCCACAAGGTCCGGCAGCCGCGCCATAGTGCCGTCTTCGTTCATGATTTCACAGATCACGCCCGCGGGATTCAACCCCGCCAGCCGTGACACATCGACCGCCGCCTCGGTATGGCCCGCGCGCACCAGAACGCCGCCGTCGCGCGCCATCAGGGGGAAAACATGGCCCGGCGTGACAATGTCCCGCGCCCCCTTGGTCGGATCGATGGCGACGGCAATGGTGCGGGAGCGGTCATGTGCGGAGATGCCCGTGGTCACGCCTTCGCGCGCCTCGATGGAAACCGTAAAGGCGGTCTGGTGCCGTTCCTGATTGTTTGAGGCCATCAGCGGAATGCCCAGTTCCTTAATGCGCTTGCCGGTCATGCTGAGGCAGATCAGCCCGCGGCCATATTTTGCCATGAAGTTGATTGCGTCGGGCGTCGCCATCTGGGCCGGTATGATAAGATCGCCTTCATTTTCGCGGTCTTCGTCATCCACCAGAATGAACATGCGGCCGTTGCGCGCATCCTCGATCACATCCTCGATGGGCGACAGAAATTCCAGCAATTCTTCATGGGTCTGGGCGCCCGTCCGGATCTCGTTCATTTATTGCTCCGCCTGTGCCAGCCGGGCGACATAACGCGCGACTGTATCCACTTCGATGTTAACCTGATCGCCCACCGCCAGATTGCCGAATGTCGTGGCGTGCTGCGTGTGCGGGATGATATTGACGCCGAAACTGCCGCCTTCTTTCTGATCGGTAATCTCATTCACCGTCAGGGAGACGCCATCCACCGCCACCGAGCCTTTGGGCGCGATATAGCGCAACAGATCCCGGGGCGGCGCGAATGTATAGCGGATGGAATCGCCCTCTGGGCGCATCTCCACGATGCGTGCGACGCCATCCACATGGCCGCTGACAATATGCCCGCCCAGCTCGTCGCCCAGCCGCAGCGGACGTTCCAGATTGATCGCCTTGCCCGGCTTGCACCCGGACAGGGTGGAGCAGTTCATGGTTTCCGCCGAGGCGTCCACGGCGAACCAGGCCGCGCCATCGGCATCGCGGCCCTTGTCGACAACAGTCAGGCACACGCCCGAACAGGCGATGGACGCGCCGATTTCCACGCGTTCCACCGGATAGGAGGTGGTGATGACCATACGGGTGTCGCCGCGCTGTTCAATGGCGCGGATGGTGCCCACATCTGTGATTATTCCTGTAAACATGATCCCAACTTAAGCCTGTCTTCGGTAGGTTTCCACTAGATCATGGCCTAAATGACGTGTGGATTCACGCAAATAGACTGGCGATTGTGCAAGATGCGTCAGGCCAAGCGGTCCGATGGCCGCTAGCCCATCATTTCCCAGCAGTTTCGGGGCCCGGAACCACACAATCCGGTCCACCGCGCC
>SHWM01000112.1 GCA_009693835.1 Alphaproteobacteria bacterium | reverse complement strand
AAACAACTCATGCGCAAAGCTGCCGAACGCACCGTCGAGGATACGTGGCGGCGCATCGGCAACCTGCTCGATGACTTCCCTCCACACGAGTGCGCCGCATACCTCGCTAACGCTGGATATGGACAAACCTAATGTCATCCCGCTCTAGCTGCAAGACCAATCAGGATGTCCGATGGCAAGGCATCCAGCGAACACTTGAGTAGTGCAATACGCTAGGCCTACAAGCAGATGAAAGAATATGGATGAAAAAGAGTATGAAGAAACACACATTCTCCATGAACTGAAGGCGCTAAACATTGCATTGAAAATGTATCTTAGTCGGAGGGTCTTGCCCGGATATCAAACAAGTATACCCTCTGAACTTCAAAGAAGCATCTTTTCCGAAGTCGAGAAATTCTATCACCAAAATATTGTTTTACTTCCCCCCGAAGAAAGCAAGCTCTACTGCTCCCAATGCGGACGTAAACTTTGAAGTCCTTATCTAAAAAGTGCGTGGAGCGAATGCCATCGATAATGGCACCCTCTCGGTGATGCTAGTGACTGCACTTGCTCCACTCGCAGCGTCAGACTAAAATAATCGAGGCATATCTCGACAAGGCTGTTTTTGCACCCTTGGCGTTCTACAATTGCATCATTTAAGCCCCGTCTAAGCCACCCGCCTGAACTCATATTTTATGCCGAGTTTTTCGAGATAGCGGAGCAGCCGGTCAATCGTGAATTCCGTAAACTGATAGCGCAGAATTTTGCTGACCAGCGCCTCGCTGATTTCAAGTTTCTGCGCCAGCTCGCGCTGATTCAGATTATTCTCGCGCTTGTAGACAATGAATTCGGCGCAGACATCATACTTGATCCGGTCGGCAGCGGTTTCGGCCATGCCGGGACCAAGGCTCCAGTTACCGGCGCCAGCATCTTTGCGTATCACGGTTTCTATGTCTTTGGGTTTGGGCCATTTTGGCATCGCGTTCATTCCTTTACCCGGAAGGCGTTTATGACGCCCAGAAAATCTTCTTCGCCATAAGTCAGGATCAGCCTGTAACGCTTGTCCTGCCATCGGTCCTCGATCTTGAAGTAGAGGAACCCGTTGCGCGCCGCAGCGGGCTCCTGTTCTTTACCGTCCTGCGCCTTGATTAACTCCAGAATAAGCTGGTCCGACATGTCGGGGTGGTTATCTTCGTAGTGCCGGTCAATCAGCACATAATTAAAACGCCGCCCGTTGAATGTGAGAGCAAGAGGGTACCCACGGCGCAGGTCAGGCATGGCCTCAGTATCTATTCTTTGATTAATTTGGCAAGATAAATTTATCAATATAAAAAAGGCATTACGCCGTAATCACGCCGAACTCCGTAGCACCATGCTGACGATGCGTTCCAGATGCGTCAGCGAATTGCACACCTGCACCTGGTGGCAATAGGGCTGGAATTTGCGCATCACGGAATCGGCATAGTTCCAGGTGTTCTTTTCTTCGGGGTTCAGCCACATCACCCATTTGGAGCGGTCATAAATCTTTTTCATGATCTCGCTGCCGGGGTCGCCATAATTGCTGCGCGCATCGCCCAGCATGATCACCGTGGTGCGGCTGTCGATATCATTGAGCGCCAGTTCGGCGAAATCCTGCAGCGAGCGGCCATAGTCGGTCGACCCCTGGCCCCATTCCGCGAGGGTTTTCGACATCGCGGTTTCCACATCGCTGTCCTTGAACAGATCGGTGACCTCGCCCATTCGTGCAGAAAACGCAAATGACCGCACCTTGGGCATCACTTCATTCAGGCTGTAGAGGAACATCAGCATGAAATGCGCCACCTTGGCGACCGAGCCGGACACATCGCAGATCGCCACCACTTTCGGGCGATCGATCTTGACCGACTTCCAGCGGATGTCGAACGGCACCCCGTCATAGGCGTGGTTTTTCGCCATGGTCTTGCGGATGTCGAGGGCGCCGCGGTCATACACCTTGCGGCGGCGCGAATGAATGGCGATCAGGCGCTTGGCCATCTTGCGCACCATTTCCTGCACCATGCGGTAATCGCGCCGTTCAATATTGGTCAGCCGCGATTTGGATAAAATATCCTCGCGCAGATGGCTGCCATCCACATCCGCGTGCAGCAGAAACTGTTGCTCCACATAATCGCGCACCTGAGACAGCAGATATTCGCGGCCCTTGCGTAAGCGCTCGGCCAGTTCATGCGCGTTGGCGTTATCGCGCTTGCGCAGATCTGTAATGTCATTGTTCAGCGCCTTCAGGCCCATATGTTCCAGAATGCGCCGGCTATAGAGCCCCTTTTGCGTGAAGATGAAGATATTGCGCAGGCCCACCGCCTCGCCCGCTTCGGCCATGGCGACCGACAGGCCGGCACGGTCGCCCGACAGCACCATTTGCGACAGCGCCGACAGGCGCTCGCGCATTTCGCCCTGTTCGTGCGTATCCTCGCTGCCGGGGGCGCCTTCGCCGCCGGCGCCGGCCTCGGCCATATTGTTCTGGCCGCCACCGCCACCGCCTTCGCCCTGGCCGCCGCCTTCCTGCCCGGCGTTTTCACCCGCCTCCGGGTCACGGCCCGCCTCGCCTGCGGCCTGGTTCTTGTCGGCCATGTCCATTTCATCCAGTTCATCGAATTTGAAGAACCGGTCAAAGGTGTAATCGTAGATGGCTTTTTCATCGGCGGTCTTGGGCAGCACCAGCGCCAGTGCGTTTTTCAGCATGCTGCGGCTGCTATAGCCAACGAGATCGATAACCTGATGCGCATCCACGACTTCGGTGCTGGACACACGCACATCCGCGTTGCGCAATGCCTTGATGAAATCGCCGAGCGTCTGGTCCATGGCGTTTGGCCTATTTGAGGCCGGGCGGACGTTCCGCCGCCTTCAACGCCTCATTGGTCAGGGTGGTCAGTTGCGCGCCCACGGCCTCGATATCGTCCTGGAATTTCAGAATGACATTCAGCGTGGTGCGCACCATGTCCGCGTCCAGCGTATTGGCGTGCAGCAGCAGCAGTGTGCGCGCCCAGTCGATGGTCTCGCTGACGGCCGGCAGTTTTTTCAGATCCAGCCCGCGCAGTTCCTGGATGAACGCCACCAGTTCGTTGCGCAGCTTTACCGATATGTCGGGCACGCGCGCGGCGATGATGCGGCGCTCCAGCGCCGTGTCAGGGAACGGGATATAGAGATGCAGGCAGCGCCGCTTCAGCGCGTCGCTCAGCTCGCGGGTATTGTTGCTGGTCAGGAAGACGATGGGTTTGATAGTGGCCTTGATGGTGCCGATTTCCGGAATACTGATCTGATATTCCGACAACAGCTCCAGCAGGAAGGATTCAAACTCCTGGTCCGCCTTGTCGAGTTCGTCAATCAGCAGCACGGCGCCTGCGGGCGCGCGCATGGCCTTCATCAGCGGGCGTTCTTCCAGAAACTGTTCCGAGAAAAACACGTCTGAAAACTGGTGCAGGCGCTTCATCGATTCCGACAGGCCTCGCGCACCCTGCAACACTTCGCCCAGCGTCTCGCGCAGAATTTGCGTGTACAGCAACTGCTTGCCATATTTCCATTCATACAGCGCCTTGGATTCATCCAGCCCTTCATAACATTGCAGCCGCACCAGCGGCAGGCCGAGATATTTCGATGTGGCGATGGCCAGCTCGGTCTTGCCGACGCCGGGAGGGCCTTCGACCAGCAGCGGCTTTTCCAGATTCTGCGCCAGATAGATCGACGTCGCGATCTGCGGATTGGTGATATAGCCCAGTTCCTCGAAGCCCGCTTGTATGGCCTCGATGGAATCCGTTTTGCCGCCGGGGCCTTGTATCGGTTTTACCAGTGTCACGTTAACCTGCTATCTTGAGAGCACCCTCCGGCGCGCCGGAGTGGCTGCCCGATCCGTTAAAATCTAATCAGAGATTGGCCGAGCTTCCCCTGTTTAGCGCGGTCTACATTAGAGGCCAAGCCTCCAGACTTGGTTAAATCCCGAAAAAGACGTGAAAGTTCGATATTTTCGGGCAAAACCAGGGAATTCAGACAAATTTCAAAATCCGTCAGGAAATCACGGGACAGTTTGCGGGCAGCCAGCAGCGGGGCTGTGGGGTCGTCCGCGTCCGGCGCATCAACGCCCGCCGAGAGGCTATCGGTCAGGATTTGCAGGGCGGACTGTGCGGCGTGGAGGCCACCCAGTTGGCCGTATTGCTCCTCAGTCGGTATGATTTTGGCCTCTGTTATAGCAAGGCGCAGCAGGTCCAGCAGCGCCGCCCGGCCGCCTAGCCCGATGCCCAGCCCCAGCACGTCCTCAACCTCGCGCAGCGGTTTGGAGATGGTCTCAAACGCCTGCCCCATTTCTCCCAGCAGGCTAGATGCAGGAATGCGCACATCCTTGAGGCGCAGGCCGCCATGGCGGGTTGGGCGCAGGAAATCCACCGATCCGGCGTCGGTCTGGGTCAATCCCGGCGCGTCGCGGGGCACCAGATAGGCGCTGAACTCCTTGCGCTCGTCTATCTGTTCACTGATCGCCAGCACGATATACAGCCCGGCAATCGGCCCATTGGTCAGCCAGGCTTTTTCCCCGTTCAGCACCCAGAAATCGCCTTCACGCCGCGCGGTGGAGACCAGCCGCTTGGGATGCGCCCCGGCATCGGGTTCGGAAATCGCCACCGCCGCCGTCAGTTCACCCGCCGCCAGTCGCGGTAAATATTGCTGCTTTTGCGCCTCGTTGCCGCTGTTAGCCAGTATCAGCCGCCCAATCAGCGTATGGCTGAGCCAGGCAGAGGCCAGCCCCGGATTGCGGCCCGCCTGGACAAAGGCCGCACAGACCGGAACCAGCCCGGCATAGCCCATGCCGCCCCCGCCATAGGCACGTGGCAGTCCCAGCCCCAGCATGCCGGTCCGGCCCATCTCCGCCCAGATGTCGAATGGAAAGGGTTGCGCCGGATCATACAGTTCCACCCGTCCGGCAATGCGGGCGCGGGCGAGATCTGTCACTGATTGCAAAATGGGGCTAGCGCCGCTCATGCCACGCGCATTTGTTCACTGGTCCGCAATACCCAACGGCGCTGAGGGATGGCGCACTGCGCCGGGCTAATCTGTTCCTGTATGTCCATCTATATATTTTATGACATACTCGCCAGGAATAACAGGCTGAAACAGGAGGCCCCAATGCTGGTCATATCAGGTGAAATCAAGGTGGCGCCGGAAAGCCGCGCTAAAGCGGTGGCGGCAATGATCAGGGTGGAACAGGCCACCCGGAAGGAAACGGGTTGTTTGACCTATACTTTTTACGCCGATCTGGAAGACCCGAATTGCCTGCGGATATTCGAGGAATGGGAATCCGACGCGGCGCTGGCGGCGCATTTCAAGGTGCCGCATATCGCCGTTTTCCGGACGGAAATGGCCGAGGTCAAAGTGCTCTCGCGGCAAATCAAGAAATATGAAGTCTCGGGGTCTTCTACTCTGTAGGCGGGCACTCCGTAGGCCGGCCGCGCAATGCTCGTTCGAGTGGCGGCCTAACGGCCGTCTGTCCGGCATCTAGCCCATGTTGACCAATTCCTCTTGATGCCATATACAGCCCCACCCTCATAAATAGCGGTAAAAGCGACCCAAAAATGGCCAAGATTACCTATATCGAATTTAATGGCGCCGAGCATGCAGTGGACGTGGCCGACGGCCTCTCGGTCATGGAAGGCGCCGTGCAAAATCTGGTGCCGGGGATTGACGGCGACTGCGGCGGAGCCTGCGCCTGCGCGACCTGTCATGTCTATGTCGACCCCGCCTGGATCGCCAAAACGGGTGCGCGCGA
>SHWM01000111.1 GCA_009693835.1 Alphaproteobacteria bacterium | reverse complement strand
ATGAGGACACCATCCATGCGGCCCATATTTACGCTTGCCAGGATTTGTCCCGATCCCTGCGCAAGCCTGTCCCATAGCGACGGCGCCGCACTATCGGCCAGCTTGCTGGACGGGCCGCTCAACAAGGCAAGATTGCCAAAAGAAGGAACTGTAGCCAGCATTGCCAACACATAAGACACGGCCACTGCGACACCCGAAAACGAGACCAGAATTCCGGCGGCGCTGGAAAATATGCGTTTGCTGATGCTCATGTTTACTTCCTTCACCAGCCATCCCGGAGGAAAGCCAATTAGTTAACGAAACATGAAGGAAGTGTACCGGGTGGGGGCGGGGAGAGCAACCAATGCCCGTATCATTGGTTCTAAGTCATTGAAATGATTGATTAACCAAGAAATTTTAAGGTTTCGAATCCGTTAAGACTTTGACATTAACAGGATTAAACCATGTATCTCAACGAGTTACGGGCATGGTTAATGGGGGGCTGGGCAATGTTTAACCGACTTGCCTAACCTCCAGAACCTCGGGGATATAATGGCGGAGCATGTTCTCAATGCCATTCTTTAACGTCATGGTGGAGCTGGGGCAGCCCGCGCAGGAGCCCTGAAGATGCACATAGACAACGCCTTCTGAAAAGCTGCGGAAGACAATGTCGCCGCCATCCTGGGCCACCGCCGGGCGCACCCTGGTATCCAGCAGCTCGATGATCTGCTCCACAATTTCGGCATCATCGCCATTGGCGTCCCAGTCATGGCCGCTGGCGGAAGCGCCCTCGTCCAGCATCACGGGCCTGCCTGAGGTGAAATGCTCCATAATGGCACCCAGAATCATCGGTTTCAGATGATGCCATTCACCATTGGATTTGGTGACGGTGATAAAATCAGCGCCAAGATAAATTCCCGTAACCTCGGGTATTTCAAACAGACGCGTGGCCAGAGGAGAATTTGCGGCGGAAGCGGGATTGGGAAAATCCGCAGCCCCTGCTTCCAGAACGGGACAACCCGGTATGAATTTCAGGGTTGCCGGGTTTGGGGTCGATTCTGTCTGAATGAACATTGGCTGCTCCTGTGACGCGGAAATTCAGGAAGGTGCGGTAAACCCATAAATGGCCGATCCGGCCCCGTTTATCAACCCCAGGTGTTTTAGGGATTAAAGCGTTTTAGGGACTAAAGCGGGACAACGGCAATTATTGCAGGATTTCTTCCGCAGGCACATAGGGAGCGTTGACGGCGGCCGCGACGGCCGGATGGGCGATTTTACCGGCATGCACATTCAAACCTGCGCGTAAATGCGGATCCCGGCGCAGGGCCTCGAAAACACCGTGGTCGGCCAGCGCCAGAATAAACGGCAGCGTGGCATTGTTCAGGGCGAAGGTTGACGTGCGCGCCACGGCGCCTGGCATGTTAGTCACGCAATAATGCACCACATCGTGCATTTTATAGGTGGGCGCGGCATGTGTGGTGGGGCGCGAGGTTTCCGACGTGCCTCCCTGATCAATCGACACATCCACAAATACCGAGCCGCGTTTCATGCTCCGCACCATTTTATCGGTAATCAGGCGGGGCGTGGCCGCGCCTGGCACCAGCACCGCACCGACCAGCAGGTCGGCGTCCAGCACATAATTTTCCAGCGCGTCCACAGTGGCGAAAATCGTGTTCAGGGTTGGCCCGAACTGCATGTCCAACTGTTGCAGGCGGTGCAGACTTTTATCCAGAACAGTCACGGCGGCCTCCAGGCCCATCGCCATGCGGGCCGCATTGGTGCCGACCACGCCGCCCCCGATGATCACCACCTTGCCGGCCTGAACGCCTGGCACACCGCCCAGCAGCATGCCGCGCCCGCCCTGTTCCATTTCCAGGCAATGCGCGCCCGCCTGAATGGCCATGCGCCCGGCTACTTCGCTCATCGGAGCCAGCAGCGGCAATCCGCCATTCGCATCGGTCACCGTTTCATAAGCGATCCCCGTGCAACCCGACGTGATCAGCGCCTGTGTCTGGGCCGCGTCCGCCGCCAGATGCAAATAGGTGAACAGGGTCTGCCCCTGGCGAAGCAGGGCGCATTCGGCGGCCTGCGGTTCCTTGACCTTGACGATCAGGTCGGCGCGCGCGAACACTTCAGCCGCCGAGACGACAATTTCCGCGCCCGCCGCGCGGTAATTCTCGTCGCTGAGGCCGATGGCCTCGCCAGCACCGGACTGCACCAACGCCCGATGTCCATGATGCGTGAGTTCGCGCACACTGGATGGCGTCATGCCGACCCGATATTCGTGCACCTTGATTTCCCGTGGCACCCCCAGCAGCATCGCGGTCTCCTATATTATCCGAACATGGTCTAGGCCAGACTTTCAAGCGCCGCGCGAACCCGGCTGGCGATCTCGCCGATTTCGGCCTCACTGACTATCAGCGGCGGGGAAAGCGCGATTGTATCGCCGGATACGCGCACCATCACATCCTGTTCATGAAAGGCGTTGCGCATCGCCTCGAAGCCCCGCTTGCCGGGCGCGCCTTCAGGGGGCGCGAGGTCAATCCCGGCGGCCAGGCCAATGGTGCGGATATCCTGCACGAACGGCGCATCGCGCATGCCCTGAATGGCCTTTGCCCACACGGGTTCCAGCGCCAGGGCGCGGGCAAACAGATTCTCTTCCGTATACAGATCAAGCGTGGCGTGCGCCGCCGCCACGCCCATCGGATGGGCGCTGTAGGTATAGCCGTGCATCAGTTCGATCACATGTTCAGGCCCCTGCATGAAGGCGTCATAAACCAGGCCGCGCGCCAGCACGCCGCCCAGAGGGGCCGCGGCGTTGCTGACCCCCTTGGCGAAACACAACAGATCGGGGACCACGCCAAAGCGCGTGGCGGCGAAGGCCGCGCCCAGGCGTCCAAACCCGGTAATGACCTCATCGAAGATCAGCAGGATGCCGTGCCGGTCGCAGATCTGGCGCAGGCGCTGCAGATAGCCCTGCGGCGGCGGCAATACGCCGGTGGACCCCGCCATGGGTTCAACAATCACCGCCGCGATTGTGCCGGCGTCGTGCAGGGCCACCAGCCGCTCCAGATCATCGGCCAGGTGCGCCCCCCATACCGGCTGGCCATTGGCGAAGGGCTGCTGTTCGCGGGAATAGGTATGCGGCAGATGATCCACGCCCGCCAGCATCGGCCCGAAATGCTTGCGGTTGTTGACCATGCCGCCCACCGAAATACCGCCAAAGCCCACACCATGATAGGCGCGCTCGCGCCCGATCAGGCGGGTGCGGGCGCCCTCGCCCCGCATGCGATGATAGGCGATGGCGATTTTCAGCGCCGTATCCACCGCCTCGGAACCGGAATTGCAAAAGAACACATGCTCCAGATCGCCGGGCGCCAGCGCCGCCAGGCGGCGCGCCAGCGTGAACGAGGCGGGATGGGCGAACTGAAACGGCGGGGCATAATCCAGCGCCGCCGCCTGCGTCTGAATGGCCGCCACGATCGAGGGCCGGCAATGCCCGGCATTGACGCACCACAGGCCCGCCGTCGCGTCCAGCACCTGACGGCCATCCGGCGTATGGTAATACATGCCCGACGCGCCATCGACCAGGCGCGGGGCAACCCTGAACTGCCGGTTCGGCGTAAACGGCATCCAGAAGGCGGAAAGATCATTCATACCGGATGCTGTCTTTAATGGCGCATCGCCAGACATTTGGCTTCAGCCCTAGAATAGGATTCGTGGGTATTGAATCATTGTTATCGCCCCACCCCGGCCCTCCCTACGAGGGAGAGGGAGAGTATCTGAATTCGGCGCCAAAGCCCCTCCCCCTTTATGGGGAGGGGTTGGGGTGGGGTGAGAAAAATGGACCATCAGCAATTGAATGTATGTGGACCAGACCCCGGCGTAACGCGCCCTGCTTATTCCGCGGCGGCCTTTGCCGGTTTGCCCTGGAGGCGCGCCAACTGTTCCCAGCCCAGATAGCTGGTAAACGCGTTGTCGTTGAAAAACAGCACCGGCCCATCACAGATGAACAGATAGGTGGTGTCTTCCAGCGCCGTGGTCGCGCCATGCACCATGCCGTTGGGTTCATAGGTATAGTCGCCGGTTTCCAGCACGCCGTCCCGCACCTGCAACTTGCCGGAAAGAATGAACGCATGGGCAGCGGACAGATGTTTGTGCGGCGCCGCCACATAGCCCTTTTTCCATTTCAGCAGCACCGCCCAGCGCCCGGTTTCCGGGCCGGTCCACAGCACCTTCATCCAGGCCATGCCCGGATCGGTTTCAATCCATTCCATTTGCGATGAGCGGGCCAGGCTGTCCATCAATTCCGAGTTCGCGGGCCTGATATCCTGTGGTAGCGCCATGACGATTTCTCCCTTTGAAAATGAGGCGGTCAGGCTAACGCCGAAAGGCGGTGCAAGGCCAGCGGATTTTTTATTTACCGTCCAGTCATATTGGGCACGATAGGAGGTTGTTATCGCCTTACAAACGAAAACGGCGGCCCCTATTTTTTAGGGGGCCGCCGTTTTAAATCAGTACGTAGAAGGACTAATTGCTATCCGGGCCTACGCCTTGGCGTTACGCGCGCGGCGCTTGCCGAAATAGCCCATGCCCATGATACCCGCGCCCAGGAGGGTGAGCGAAGCGGGTTCGGGGACGACTTCGACGATGTCGATGGCGGCGTCAAAATTGGCAGCTCCACGTGCAAACCATTCAATGGCATTGATATTGGACAGATCCGCCCCGGCGTTATGTATGCCAGCACACAGAGGGCCAGGACCTGTAGTACCCCCACACTGCGCGGGATCATAACCTATACCGGCAGCAGCGTCCGCCATGGAAAGGTAAAACTCAAACGGGCTGTTGGACTCATTGACTAGCGGAATACTAATGGAGGCAATCGAGTAGTCGTCCGCAGTTGTGTACACCCGCATCTGCATATAGGAGGCACCGCCCAGGTCGGCGCTAATTACTTTGAAATGAAAGCCCCCGTATGAGGAAAGATCAAGACCGCCCAGCCCCATCTCGAGGCCATCCCCGTCGCCCGATCCGTCCCAGCGCAGCAGTGAAGTGCCGACGGTGCCGGCGGCATTAGAATGGGTAAATACGCCTGAACCGCCAACAATATCGCCACTCGTATCGTCGGTGGCATTGTCGTTCAGCACCACCATCGGTACAATCTGGGCTGTCACACTGCCTAAACCTCTGGTCCTTCTGACAAGTAATTCACGGTCGCCGCCAAGGATAGTGCCCAGAACCTGCACGGAGCGATCAAACACACCCGCGTTGGTCCCATTTACGATGCCGTCACTGCCGATAATGGTATTCTCAAGCGCATCCGTGAAATCGTCGATGACCAGATTGGCGTTTGCGCCGGTGATGGCGGCCATGGTCATGACCGAACCAAGCAGGATTTGTTTTAACATAATCTTCTCCTCATAAATTAGACAGGTTACATGCCGTATCAAAAAGTTGCATTTAAGAGAAATTACTTCATTCCCCGGATTAATTCTGTAGCCAACCTGGTCATAGTTAATATAAACAAAATAACTACAACTAAATTCATCTGATTTCCATAGACAATACAATGAAATATTAATTTCAATTCTTATATATAGTTAATATTCTTTTATGTGACGGATAAACATTTCGTTCTGCCATCGCTTGACTGCGCTAGAGCGGGATGACATTAGGTTTGTCCATATCCAGCGTTAGCGAGGTATGCGGCGCACTCGTGTGGAGGGAAGTCATCGAGCAGGTTGCCGATGCGCCGCCACGTATCCTCGACGGTGCGTTCGGCAGCTTTGCGCATGAGTTGT
>SHWM01000110.1 GCA_009693835.1 Alphaproteobacteria bacterium | reverse complement strand
AGTTTTTATAACGTTGAGACGTGGCTATTCCGTAGTCTGTCCGTCGAACTAGGGGTGCCTGAGACTATGAAGAGCAACAGGATGTAACTTCACCAACTTTCCGTGAAACCGTGGATGACTAATGGTGGTCAATCTGCTGGTGTTCAACAAATATTTCAAAAGGATCGGCAAAGGCCTCGAGAAGATGTGCGTCAATCACATCAAGGCCCAGGTCAATGATCCGGCTATCGCGGAAAAGCTAACCCCCAAATATGATTTCGGCTGCAAGCGGCCGAGCTTCACCAATCTGTTCTATCCGGTGTTCAACCGGCCCAATGTGGAACTGGTCACCGATACGATCACGCAGATCACCGAAAATGGCATCGTCACGCAGGACGGCAAGGAGCGCCAGATCGACACGCTGGTCGCCGCGACCGGCTTTCAGGCGTTTGAAGGCGCCACCGTCCCCGGCTATCCGAATTATTTCATGATGTTCGGCCCCTATAGCGTCTGCACGGCGTCTTTTTTTGGCATGATCGATACACAATCCATGCATCTGGTGCGGTGTCTGAAAGAAGCCAGACGGCGCAAGGCCAATTATGTCGAAGTGACCAAGGCCGCCAATGACGCCAGCTTCGCCAAGATTTAGAAGCGCATGAACGGCACCATCTTCAATGCGGGCGACTGCAAACTGTCCAACAGCTATTATTTCGACCGCCACGGGGACAGCCCCATTATCCGCCCGGTCATGGGGGTGGAGATGTGGCTGAAAAGCCGCTTTTTCAGCATGGACAATTACAGCTTCGATTCAAAGTAGAGCGTAAATGGGGAGGCGAGGCTGCCTCCCCATCGATCTGAATCAAAGCGTCACCCGATCGCGCCCTTTTCGCGCAGGGCGCTGATAGCCGCGTCATCCATGGCCAGAACCTCGCGCAGCACCTCATCGGTATGTTCGCCCAGCATGGGCGCGTGACGCGCAACCTCCCAGGGCCCGGTGCCAAATTGCGCGGCGGCGCGCGGCGAACGCATCATCGCACCGGCCCTGGGATGCACGATCTCCAGCAGGGATTTCTGCTGAATGATCTGCGGATCCAGATGCAGGTCCTTGCGCCGGTTGACAACGCCGCACGGCACGTCTTCGCCATCCAGCAGCGCAAGCAATTCCGCGCTATGATATTTAAGATATTCGGCCTCCATGATATCCCACACTTCCATGGCGTTAATTCCGCGCGCAGCGACAGTGGCAAATTTCTCATCCTCTATAATATCCATCCGTTTCATAGCGCGGCAGAACCCCTGCCATTCAGTATCAAACGAAACGATGCTGCTGATGAAGCCATCTTTTGTCGAAAAAACCCGGTACAGATCGGACAGATTTGGCCTGCCCTCGCTGTCCTCCCCGGGATAAATGTAATTCGCCATGGCGTCCGGCCACAGAAACTGCAAGGACGCATCCAGCATTGACAGCCTGATGTGCTGGCCGCCCTTGCCCAGCGCCTTTGCCAGCAGACCTGCCGTAATGGCCTGGCACGCTGTCAAGGACGTAAGCTTGTCGATCAAAATGTTGCGCACAATTTCAGGTTTTCCGGTCTTGGGGTCAGCCTGCACGTCCGTAAAACCGGCAATGGCCTGCACAATAGGGTCATAGACACGCTTGTTCGCGTACGGGCCGCTGTCGCCAAAACCGCTGATCGACACATAGACGATGTCTGGGTTGATCTTCTTCAATTGTTCGTAACCAATGCCCATACGTTCAGCGACGCCGGGACGGTAATTCTGCACAAAGGCGTCCCCTTTGCGCACCAGATCATAAATCAGTTCTTTCCCCCCCGGCTTGGCGGCGTTTATAGCGACTGAACGCTTGTTGCGATTTAGCACCGCGAAGAATGAACTCATATTGTTACGGATAACGCCAACATAGCGGACCAGATCACCAATAACGGGCAACTCAATCTTGATAATATCCGCACCCTGATCCCCTAAAATCGAAGTCGCAAGCGGCCCAGAAACGATACCGGTCGCGTCGATGATTCTTATTCCCTCAAGTGGTCCTGGCATGTTCTTTCTCCCATTATTATTTTTATGGTTGCATCCTGACTGCTAGCCTACTATGCAAAGCCCACCACCCAAAAGCGTCTCGCGCCTATTGCCGGATATTTATCGAATTGTTCCGGTTGAACAGCCATTTGAGCCGCTTTTAGCGGGCCCGTAGCTCAGTGGTAGAGCATCTGACTTTTAATCAGGGGGTCGATGGTTCGAATCCATCCGGGCTCACCATTATCGCGCGTCCCGGCAGCGGCGCATGGCTGTGGTCCATTAACCATGTGTAGCGTGCACCGGTAACAAGTGGACGGGTGGAAAATGGTCTTCCGTGCCCGCTGCAATTGATGGTAGTTTGCAAATACGCAAACTTGGAGGAGCAATTATGGATTTGGATTTGCCCGCGAATGCGCCAAAAACGACACGCGAAGCGTTTGATTATGTCGGCAAGCTGGGACGCGGCGCCACTGTCGGCGATCTGAAAATACTGGCGCTGGTGGAGGCGGTCGGCCTGAAATTATACGAAGAAATCGCCAGCAAGGCGGAACATCCCGAGGTCAAGAAGCTGCTTCTGGCGAACGGCCGGGAGGAGCTGGGTCACGCCCACCGGGTCAGCAAGGCGATTGAGCTCCTCACCGGCAAGGCTTTCCCCATTCCCGCCCTTGAGCATAATCCAATGTTTACCGAAATTTCGCCCATGCCCATCACCAAGGCGGCGTTTGGCGGACTGGTAAAGGCGGAAAACTCTGGCGGCAATCTTTATGAAAATATTGCGTCGGGCTTTGACAACCCCGAGGTGGTCGCCCTGCTTAAACTAAATGGCAAGGAAGAGGTCGCACACGGCGTCCGTGTGCAGGAAGCCATTCAGTATCTCAAGGATTAATCGCTTACCCCGAACCGGGCTTCTCAAGTCCGGTCGGGCTTTTCATTCAGGAACGCCGGCGGCGCCAGAATCACCCGGCGCCCGAAGCCGCCTATCTGACGCCGATCCGCCGGATCCCACTGGGCGAGAAGTCCGCTTCATCAAGGGCCGTATTGAAATTCACCGGTTTCTGCTCATTACCCAGCCTCAGCACGTTGTAACGCCCGCCGCCGATGTCATAGACCACGTCGGAGCCCAGTTCGCACAGAGGCTGGTCATAATAATTGTCCATATGCCCTTCCTGCGCGCGCGCCATTTTGCCGTCCGCCCCATACAGCGCAGCGGCAGACACCGACCATGTGTCTTCGTCAACATACAGCCGCCGACGCGCCACGATGGCGTGCGCCTTGCCCGGTTTCAACTTGCCCTCGACCACCCATGTCCGGTGCAATTCATAACGGATGGGATCCTGATTCAAATGCTGTTTATGCAGGATGTCCTTGTACTTCAAATCGGGTGAACTCAACGCGAATGTATTATACGGGATAAGCTCTTCCTGTTTGCCAAGCAGTTCCCAGTCATAACGGTCCTGCGCCCCGTTATACAGACCCATCATATTATCACTGGTCCTGATGCCTTCACTGGTTGGCGTTACCGCGTCATATCCAATCCCAATTGCGCGCTTGACCTTGCGCTCTCCTGGCGCGTATCTCCAGACCCGCCGCCCTTCGTCTCTCTGATCCAGCATGTTTATAAGCACGGTCATCGACCCTGCCGCGTTGGATGGACTGCTAATCTGTTTGAAAAAGAAGAAGTACTCGTTGTTCAGATCTTCGACTTTGGCGAGCGCCGGATTGGCATAACGGTAAATCTGATTATCCGTTGAAACGGTAATCGTGTAGTCGCCACTTTTGGTGGGCGTAGCCTCGGCGGATTCCCGGGTCACCTTATAGCCCTGATAGCGAAGCTCGTGATTCCACAGGATTTCCTGCGCCGATTTCGGGATCGGAAACGGCGACGACAATTTGGTTCCGGTAACGCTGTAACCGTCATCAATAATTTGCGCGGTTACGGCATTGCCCTTTATCGCGTCATAGACCATTGGCGGATAAGCGCAGGACCGGCGTGAGGGATAGACCTTCATAAAATAGCTGCCGGGATAGGCCTTCAACAGTTCTTTATGGCCATCCGGCAATATCGATTCATACTGCGCCATATTCGCCGCTGTCACCGTATAGAGCGGCTGATCCGCCGCAAACGGGTCCGGCAGATGTTTTGCCGGATCGATGGATATGCCGGGCGGCGGCGCGGTTAGCCCGCCATCCCATGCGGGAATTGTGCCCGCCGCATTGCCAGCCTTTTCGGCGCCCACCGGCGTCAGATCGGCCCCCAAACGCGCCGCCTCTTGCGCCGATACAGCGGCAAGCGCCGTATGTGCGTAAAGCAGCGCCGCCACTGCGGCCGCAATTCCAGATGTCCTCTTCATATACCGTACACTCCATGCAAAAAGTTCCCCAGGCCCATGACCAGGACCTTTGGTTTCCAAAACACCCCGCCTCCAGCTGTGCGAAAAAGCTGCAGGCAGACGATCATTCCCTCAGCGCACCCCAAGTGAACGCATCCCGGACGGGCCAAACTTGCTCTGGTCAAGCTTGACCTCAAATTTGACCGGCTTTTGCTGATTTCGCAGTGCTATAACGTGATACCGGCCGCCATTTATGTCATAAATCACTTCAGAACTGACGGCGCACATAGGTTGATCGTAGTAATTGAACATATGCGCCTCCTGTACGCGCGAAATCTTGCCGGTCTCATCAAAAAGGGTGGCGCCTACTGCGGCCCAGCTATCCTCGTCCTGATATATCTGCCGCCGCGTAGCGAAGATATGCGTGAAACCTGGTTTCAGTTTGCCTTCAATTCCCCAAACACGGTGCAATTCATACCGCAGCGCCTCCGGATTTAGGTGATGCTTATGTATGATATCCTTGTATTGATACTTCGCTGACGCAAAGCCATTCGTATTATAGGGAATAATCTTTTCCTGCTCGCCCAGAAGTTCCCAGTCATAGCGGTCACCGGCGCCGTTAAACACCTGGAACGTGTCACTTGTCCGGATACCATCACCGGTAGGCGCGATGAGGTCGTACTGAACGCCCACTGTGCGTTTTACCTTCCGTTCCCCGGTGCGATAATTCCAGACCCGGCGCGGCTCGGCCACCTGATCCAGCGTATTATTAAATATCGTCATCGAACCCGAATTCACCGGCGGTGCGATGCCCTGCCGGAGAAAATAATAACTGATATTTTTCATGTCTTCGGTATTGGTCATGGATGGATCAGACCAGCTGTAAATATATTGATCCAGTGATAACTCAAGCGTGAAATCGCCATTTTGAGTCGGAACGGCAGAAGCGTTTTCGCGCCACAACTGAAAACCCCGATAGTTTAGTTCATGGTTCCACAATACTTCGCGCGCGGATTGTGGAATTGGAAACGGCGCGGCCATTGTAGCGCCGGTTATGCCGTTGCCGTTATTGACAAGCCGACCGCTGACGGCATTGCGTTTCACCGCAGCATAGACATGCGCAGGATAAGCGCAGGAACGATGCGTTGGATAAACCCTCAGGAAATAGCTGCCCGGATAGGCGGCCAGCATCGCCTTTTGCCCATCCGACAACTGTGCTTCATATTGCGCCAAATTTGCGGATGTCACCGTATAAAGCGGCGCCTCGGAGGCATATGGATCGGGCAGGTGCGTTGAAGGATCAACGGTGACGCCCGGCGGCGGCGCCGTCAGCCCCCCATCCCATGCAGGGATGGTGCCCGCCGCGTTGCCTGCTTTTTCCGCGCCCATCGGGGTCAGATCCGCGCCAAGACGATTGACCTCGGCCTCCGGCACCGCAGCCCGCAATGGCTGCATCTGGGCCATAAGGGCGACCGCCAGCCCCAATAATATCCCGTGTCTCATGTTATCTCCCCGTAGGGCCTCAAATGTCCGGCCCCTGTTATTGGTATTTCAAGGCATTGCATGACTACCGATTGTCAACGCGCGCCGATACGGCGCATCGCGTCGGGGCTGAATTGTTTGATATCGATATCCGGGTTGAAGTCTACCTCTGTTTCCTGGTTGCGCAGTCCCATGATGTGATAGCTGCCGCGGTCCATGTCATAAATGATATTCGAGGAGAAAAAGCA
>SHWM01000109.1 GCA_009693835.1 Alphaproteobacteria bacterium | reverse complement strand
TTGGTCTTGATCCAGCTATGGATGGCGGAACCATCCGGATCGGCGCAGGCCGTCACGATATGACGGTTGCGCTCTTTCAGGGCCATTGAAACGCCGGCAATCGTCCCGCCGGTCCCTACCGAGCAGATAAAGCCATCAATCCTGCCATCCGTCTGCGCCCAGATTTCCGGGCCGGTGCCTTCATAATGCGCCCGGCGGTTGGCCAGGTTGTCGAACTGGTTGGCCCAGATTGCCCCCGCCGGCTCTTTTGCATTAAGTTCTTCTGCCAAACGACCAGAATATTTGACATAATTATTTTCGTCCCGGTAGGGAACCGCTGGCACCTCGACCAGTTTCGCCCCGGTCAGGCGGATCATGTCCTTTTTTTCCTGTGATTGGGTATCGGGAATGACGATGACTGTTCTGAAGCCAAGGGCGTTACCTACCAGCGCCAGGCCGATGCCCGTATTGCCCGCCGTACCTTCCACGATCACCCCGCCTGGTTTCAGACGGCCTGTCGCAATGGCGTCCTGGATAATAAAAAGTGCTGCGCGATCCTTGACCGATTGCCCCGGATTCATGAATTCGGCCTTGCCCAGAATTTCACAGCCCGTGGCCTCGGACGCCTTCCGTAAGCGGATAAGAGGCGTATTGCCAATTGAATCTGTCAGGCCGTTTCTTATTTCCATCTGTATATCATCCCCTAGGGCGGAAGATCGATCAAGTTCTGCCGGGCGCCAGCAGGCCCGAATCCCGTAATACACGAACACGGTTAAGTTCAAGCCATTGCAGGGCAAATGCAAGGGTGATGTCACATATCCGCCCCGTCGAAATGGCCTCCAGCGCCTTTACCCGGGGCATCACTATCACACGTATATCTTCGTCCTCATGATCGCACCCATGCAGGCCGCCAAGCTCGGACGAGTCGGTTATGGCGCAGTAATAGTGGATTTTTTCGGCGATACAGCCTGGGCTTTGGTAAAAGACGCCCATTGGGAAAAATTGCCCCAAATGGCATCCGGCCTCCTCAATCGCTTCACGCCGGGCTACCGCCTCTGGCGCCTCGCCAGTTTCAAAACGCCCCGCAATGGTTTCAATCAGCCAGGCGTCCTGGGCATTGGCGCCATTTGTATTGGCATAAGGACCGGCCCGAAACTGTTCAATCAAAACAACATTATCCAATACGGGGTCATAGGGCAGAACAACCACCGCATCCCCCGATATAAAAACCTCGCGCTGGATGGGTTGGGTCCACTCTCCATCATACCGGCGATGCCGGAGTTTGAGCCGGTCAACCGCGAAATAACCCGAGAACACCCTTTCGCGCGCCATCAGCTCCACATCATCGGGTCCAAAGCCAGACTCACCATTTACATAAGGAAACATATAAATACTCATATATATTAGATATTTAGTGGTACATTTTAGCAAACGAACTTAGCCGGATTAACCGCCGCTTCCTTTAGATTACATATAGCAATATGGGTATTCACAACGAACCAGTATAAAGCATTTCATGCAGAAGCCGATACCCGTTACTCCTGATGAAGGCTGCGCCTGGGTAACCAGCGCGGGTTCCGGTATCGGCCGGGCGGTAGCTCTGGCGCTCGCCAGGGAAGGCTGGAGGGTGGCCGTAAGCGCGCGTCATCTGGACAGCCTGAACGAGGTTGGGCAGGCCGCGGCCGGATCTAAGGGTTCGATCCATCCCTACGCCCTGGATGTCACAGATCAGGAACAGGTCACACGGCAGTTTGAATGCATTGAGGGCGCGCTTGGACCGGTGGCGCTGGCGATACTCAATGCCGGTATTTATCTGCCTGTTGAGGGCGTGCAAAATCTGGTCCCGGGTGACTTTTCAAACTCCATGAACGTAAATTATCTGGGCGTTGTCAACTGCCTCGCCCCGCTGGTGCCGCGTCAGATGAAGCGCAGACGCGGTCATCTCCTGCTTGTTTCATCCGTGACCGGCTATGGGGGGTTGCCGCGCGCGTCCGCCTATGGCCCAACGAAGGCAGCCCTGATCAACCTCGCGGAAAGCCTTAAATTCGATCTGGACAGGGCAGGCGTGCAGATCAGCATCGTCTGCCCGGGCTTCGTCGCCACATCCGCCACAGCCGCAAATCCTTTTCCAATGCCGTTCTTAATATCTGCGGACGTGGCGGCCCGGCGCATTCTGGCCGGCATCCGGCAGGGCCGGTTTGAAATCACCTTTCCGCGCCGCTTCACCTATCTGCTGAAATTTCTGAATATGCTGCCTTATCCTCTCTATTTCAGATTGGTTAAACGCCTCACGGGCTGGAATTAGGGGGTGCCGGAAAGCGGCGTCAGAATGATCTTGTTGCCCTTCATGGCGATGGCCAGCCGGCCTTGCTTCAGATCAAGCGCGGCAAGGCCAAACAATTCGCGCCGCCAGCCATGCATGACGGGGACATCGGCATTATCATCGGCGGCAATGCACTCCAGATCGGCGCTGCTGGCCACCAGTTTGCTGGCCACGCCTGTCTGCTCGCATTTAATCTTCAACAGTACTTTCAAAAGTTCAACGGTCCCACCGGTGGCCGGGCTGTGTGTGTCGCGATCTGGCAGGGGCGGCAGGTCCGCCTCCGGAATTTCACTGCCCAGCCGTATGGCGGCGAGCAAGGAGCCGCCCAGCTTGCCGTCCGCAAAACCGGCCGTCACCGAACGCAGTTTTCCCATTTCTGCAAGCGAATGCGGTGGATGGGCTGCGATTTCCAGCAACGCCTCGTCCTTTATCACCCGCCCGCGCGGCAGATCGCGTGACTGCGCCTCGGTTTCCCGCCAGGCGGTAATTTCCCGTAATACGCCCAGAAAACGCCGGTTCCCGCCCCGCGTCTTGATGCGCAACCAGGCTTCGCGCGGATCCGTCACATAGGTTCTGGGGTCGGTAAGTGTGGCCATTTCTTCTGAAAGCCACGCTTCACGGCCATTTTTATGTAACTCACGCGCCAGCCATTCATAAACCCCGCGCAGATGCGTCACGTCCTGCATCGCATATTTCAACTGCCGCTCGCTCAGGGGACGCACCGACCAGTCGCTGAAACGCGAACTTTTATCGATATGCACCTTGCTGATTTTACGGGCCAGTGTGTCATATCCGGCCGAATCCCCAAATCCGCACACCATGGCGGCCACCTGAGTGTCAAACATCGGCTTTGGGATGACCCCGCCGTCATGATGAAATATTTCCACATCCTGACGCGCCGCGTGAAAGACCTTCAGGACGTCCGTATTGGCCATCAGCTCATAAAGCGGCGACAGATCCATTCCCGGCGCCAGCGGGTCGATGATCAGCTCATCCTCGGGGCCGGCCATCTGCACGAGACACAGGCGCGGCCAGAAGGTCTTTTCCCGTAGAAATTCCGTATCGACGGTGATATAGGGGGCTTTGGCGAGACGGGCGCAATATTCCGCCAGGGTGTCCGTATCTGTGATCAGTTTCATGGCACAGTCATACTGGATCAGGCCCGGAGTGTCGCGCAAAAACAGCCCGCGGCACTTGACAATTGGCGGGCTTCCATGCGCTTCTCCCCCCGATCTGAACGGAAGTGGGACCATGCATCAATACCGAACTCATACCTGCGGTGAACTGCGCAACGGACATGTCGGCGGCGTTGTCCGTCTATCCGGCTGGGTGCATCGCAAACGCGACCATGGCGGCCTGATCTTCATTGATCTGCGGGATCATTACGGTCTGACACAGTGCGTTCTGGAACCATCGTCTCCGGTATTTTCGGAGCTGGAGCAGGTGCGCCCGGAATGGGTGATCACCCTGACAGGGACCGTGGTCGCCCGCGGCGCCGACACCACCAATCCAAACCTGCCCACGGGTCAGGTGGAACTGCGCATTGGCGAATACGGCCTGATTTCGCAGGCGCAGGAATTACCGCTGCCGGTGTTTGGCGAACCGAACTACCCGGAAGAAATTCGTTTGCGGAACCGTTTTCTGGATTTGCGGCGCGAAAAGCTGCACCGCAATATCATGCTGCGCAGCCGTGTGATCGCTTCGTTGCGGCGGCGTATG
The DNA here is from genome assembly GCA_009693835.1 of Alphaproteobacteria bacterium. Taxonomy (GTDB): domain Bacteria; phylum Pseudomonadota; class Alphaproteobacteria; order UBA11222; family UBA11222; genus UBA11222. The sequence goes on along the minus strand of SHWM01000109.1, from coordinate 2,086 downwards.
GAAGGGCAGGGCTTTACCGAATTCCAGACACCGATTCTAACGGCTTCCAGCCCGGAAGGGGCCCGCGACTTTCTGGTGCCCAGCCGCATGCATCCGGGTAAATTCTATGCGCTGCCGCAGGCCCCGCAACAGTTCAAGCAGCTCATCATGGTGGCGGGTTTTGACCGCTACTTTCAGATAGCGCCCTGTTTTCGGGATGAGGATGCGCGCGCCGACCGCTCGCCTGGCGAGTTTTACCAGCTAGACATCGAAATGTCGTTTGTCACCCAGGAAGATGTGTTCGCGGCGGTCGAACCGGTGCTGCATGGGGTGTTCGAGGAATTTGCCGATGGACGCATTGTGCCGCCGCGTGCGTTCCCGCGCATCCCTTATTCCGAAGCCATGCTGAAATATGGCAGCGACAAACCCGATCTGCGTAACCCGATTGAAATCTGCGATCTTACCGATTTCTTTGCGCTGGATGAGGTGACCTTCAACGCGTTCAAAAAACCGATTACAGCAGGGGGTGTAGTGCGGGCCATACCCGCGCCCGGCGCTATGTCGCAACCGCGCAGTTTTTTCGACAAGCTGAACGAGTGGGCGCGCAGCGAGATGGGTGCGCCGGGGCTCGGCTATGTCATTCTGGAAGAAGAGGCGGGCGTGCTGGCCGGTCGTGGGCCCATCGCCAAATTCATTCCCAGCGGCGTTCTGGCGCAAATGGCGGCGCGGGCAAAGGTCAAAGCTGGTGACGCGCTGTTTTTCGCCTGCGATAAACCGCATCTGGCGGCGGCGCTGGCGGGTGCTGCCCGCATGCGTATCGGCGAGCAGCTGGAGCTGTGCGAGAAGAATATATTCCGGTTCTGCTGGATCGTGGATTTTCCCATGTTCGAACGGGACGAGGCGACCGGCAAGGTGGATTTCGGCCATAACCCATTTTCGATGCCGCAGGGCGGGCTGGATGCGCTGGACGCCACCGATCCGCTCGGCATCCTTGCCTATCAATATGACATTGTCTGCAACGGCATTGAACTGTCGTCCGGCGCGGTGCGGAACCACCGCCCGGACATCATGTACAAGGCGTTCGCCATCGCCGGCTATGACGCCAGCACGGTTGACAGCCGGTTTGGTGGCATGATTTCGGCTTTCAAATATGGCGCGCCTCCGCATGGCGGCATTGCGCCGGGGGTTGACCGGATTGTCATGCTGCTGGCGGAGGAACGCAATATCCGCGAGGTCATTCTGTTTCCGATGAATCAGCAGGCCCAGGATTTATTGATGAACGCGCCGGCCGAAGTTTCCGCGGAACAGCTGCGAGAGCTGCATCTACGCGTCGCCCTGCCGCCGAAATAATTATCCGGGGGTCCCAAAATGTCCGGAATTGGGACCAAACTGTTTTCTAATCAACGGCATATCCGGCGTTTTTCTCTCTGAGCTTTTCAGAATGTAAATCTCTATTGCGCCGTCTCCGCCTGGATTATCCATTGAATATAATTTGCGCCAGAGATCAGGCTTATTATTGATAAGCCACTCGATGTCGCGGTTGTGTTTCCATGCCTGTGACTTTTTCGCTGTATCCAGAATGACCATGCAAATCGAAAGCCTCTCCAGCTCACCGAGCACCTCTTCGGGAGAGTTGAATTTTGGCGCATAGTCAATATTCATGAATCCTTCTTCTTTACCTAACAGGCGGCTGCCCCGAACCGCAAACATGCTGGGGCGGGCCGGATCCAGTTGCGCCAGCTGGGCGATAAAACCAGATTCACGCTCACCGTCTGAACCTATGAGCACCACCGGATTATTGCGGGGAAGCATTTCAGACACCTGTTTGGCGATCTGGATCATCTGGTTTCCCTGCACAGGTCTGATGGATAGAGCAGGGACCAATATGACCGACAGGATCGCGGCCAGAAGGAGTTGAGGAATGCTATTGCGCGTCCTGGCTGAGAGCGGGGCTGTGCGCGCCAGGGTATCTGAAATGTAATTTCCGGTCGCCATGGCGCCCTGCCAAATAAGAATCATGGCAGGGCCAAGCGCGGTTGTCAGATATCTGTCCAGAATGTTTGTTGGCATTAAGGATTGGAATAAAATCACCGCCAAAAACAGGGCT